>WFSU01000071.1 GCA_015485845.1 Nitratifractor sp.
GAGTCTGGCTGAGGGTCTCGAGGACTTGATCGAGCTCCCCTTCGAACGACTTGGAGATCGCCATAATGTTGACGGTGGTTTCGTACCCTTTGGCGTGGGCATCCTCGATCAGCTCGATCGCTTCGGGAACCTGATGGATGTAGGTGGCGATCCGTATCATATCGACAACCGATTCACTCTTGGGGAGGAGCTCGTCTTTGACCGTTCGGCCGATGTCAGACATGACGGCGATCTTAGTGTTGGTGTCGTTATCCCCGACAATCCGGCGGATATCCTCCTCACGGGAGAAGTTCCACACACCGTATTCCTCGGTACTCATGAGGGTCGGGGAGTTGTTTTTGCCGATTTCGATGTAATCCACACCGGCAGCGACACACGCCTCATACACTCCCCGGACAAATGCATCGGTGAAGTGGAAGTTGTTGACCAGTCCCCCATCCCGAATCGTGCAATCAAGCACCCGCAGATCTTCCCGTACGCTCAGCATCGAGCCTTTGATTTCCAACATCAATATACCTTGTATTATTTTCGGCTTATCTTATCCAACATTCCTTAAAGGCACTATCCAATTATAGCCAGATAGCTGCAATCGGCACGTATCGGTATTCCAAATAGGCGTATGGTAACACAAAATAGGAATGAGGCGGAGTGATGAGAGAAAATTGGGAAACCCAAATCTCGAAAAAGAAAACTTGCAATCGGTGCAACGCTCGTGTGTAGGGGGTTTGTGTAAAATTTGAGTCGCACCTGTAGGTTCGGCGATGGTTTTACACGAAGCCCATGCGCGCGATGGTTGTGACGAATGCTGTTTTCTATTGAGAGATTTGGGTATAATCCTCTCATGAAAAATCTCCACAATGCCCTCCAACTCAAACAACTCCATCTCCTCAAGCAACTGGGATATGCCTACACCGATCTCGCCCCCTCGGAACTCGAAGTGGAGGCAGCCGATTTGCCTGATTCCCTCGAAGCACTCCAGCAGACCGTGGCGGGGTGTCATCTATGCGAACTGAGCAAGCACCGCCATAAGAGTGTCTTCGGAGAGGGGAACGTCCGGGCACAGGTGATGTTCGTCGGCGAAGGCCCCGGAGCTACTGAGGACAGTACAGGACGACCTTTCGTCGGGCGGGCGGGGGAAGTACTGACGAAGATGATCGAAAACGTCCTCCTCGTCCCCCGAAGCGATGTTTACATCGCCAACATTGTCAAGTGCCGGCCGCCGAGCAACCGTGTCCCCACGGAGTCTGAAGCGTTCACTTGCCGCCCGTATCTCCTCAAACAAATCGAAATGATCCAACCCCGGATCATCGTCACCCTCGGTGCCACCGCCTACCGCTACCTGACCAACGACACCAGCCCCATCAGCCGTGTCCGGGGCAACGCTATAGAAGCCAAAGGCTACACCCTCATCCCCACATTTCACCCCAGCTATCTGCTGCGGAACCCTTCGGCGAAAAAAGAGGCGTTCATCGATATGAAAAAGGTGAAGGAGATGATGGAGTAGTTAAGAGAACCCGTGTCCTTACGGAAACGCCGGTTCAGTTTTGGGTCGAATACTGTGCTGATCAATGATAAGATCCCGGACATGGAGCCCGTCATTGGACTGTCGAATCTCCCAGTACATCGGATGGGCCTTGGCATTGGTATAGACGAGTTGACCGGACATCCGGTAAAGCGTCGCATTGGCCTCACGGGTGCGGTTCCAGTCATTCCAGGTGCCGGTACGGGTAGCGTTGAGCTCCGTGCGCTCGGCAAAAGAAACCAACCAATCGATTCCCACCCGATGGTGCAGAGAAGGATCGAGCTTCTCCTGTGCGGCAAAATAGTCCCCGTTTTTGAGCGCAACCATCATGCTCAACGCATACGCATGGATCGGAGCGATCTCCTCCGCCCTCTGCTTGCGGATGTGTGCATCCCATCCGTATTTGGCTCCATAGACGATCGCACCAAGCAGCACCAGACGAACCACAATCCGTCCGATCCGAACCGACAAAGGTCTGACGGGTGCCGGAGTCGTATTCATTCCGCTTCCTTACGCAGCATTAGAGTGCCGACGATCACTGCTATCGGCAAGGAGAGTCCGATGAGATACGGGATGGGATGCAGGAGATGATGGCCACGCAGATAGAAAAATCCGAAGATCAATACTCCGTACGCCCCAAGACGATAGAACGACATCGCCGCCCGTGAATCCCGCAGCGTCGCTCCGACCGAGCGTCGATGTTCTTTGCGGCGGGCTTTTTCTTCTTGGATCGCAGCTTTGATCGTCTCGGCGGTGGCGGGTACTTCCAGCTCAGCCGGAGCCTCCTCCTCATACAATCCATGGGGATCGTCGATCTGGTCGATCATCTCCCGATCATCCACGTCGGGGATCGCCCCCGCTGCGAGACGGTGC
>WFSU01000072.1 GCA_015485845.1 Nitratifractor sp.
GAATTGACGCTTGATCAAATCTTCGCTGAGCCTCGGAGAATCGCATGACCCAGCTCTACCACCTCTCCCACATCGACCTCGATGGCTATGGATGTCAATACCTCTCGACACAGGTGTTTGAACAGGGTCACTACTACAATGCCAACTACGGCCCGGAAGTGACCGCCCGCCTCGAAGAGATCATCGCTCAGATTGAGCGGGATCAGTACATCAACAAAACGGCCGATGAGCGCCTCATCCTCATCACTGACCTCAACCTCACCGCCAAAGAGGCCAAATGGATCGAGAAAGAAGCCGCCCGTGTCGGTGCCGGGCTTCAACTCCTCGACCACCACGGCACCGGCGCCAAGATCGCCGAACGCCACCCCGAGTGGTACACCCTCGACACCACCCGCTGCGCCACCCTCATCACCTACGACTGGTTGCGAAAGCGATGGGGATTTGACCCGGAAGGCACCTACTACACCATCGTCCAGACCATCAATGCCATCGACATCTGGCAAGAACAGGATAGCCACTTCGAGTACGGCAAAGTGGGATTGGGGATGATCTCAGGCGCTCGTGAGATCAATCGCGTTCTCTTCCCGGCCGAGGATCGCGCGTTCAAGCTCACCCTCATCGACGCCGCCAAAGAACGTGCCACCCTCCCCGACGCTCCCATCGTCCTCGATGACGACCTCCATGGAGTCAAAAAAGCCTTTTTCCGTCAGGAGAAAAACGACACCAAAGACAACCTCGTCGCCGAGTACATCACCCGGCTGCTGACCGCTGACAAACAACGCCTCACCATCCACTACGGCGACTACAAAGGAATCCTCACCTACAGCGCCGGCAACACGTCCCTCATCGGCAACGCCTTCCTCACCGCCAATCCTGACTACGATTTCTACATGGATGTCAACAGCCGAGGCAACTTCTCCCTGCGCTCCAACAACAAACTCGACGTCTCCGCCATGGCCGAAGTCATCGGCAACGGAGGCGGCCACCCCAACGCCGCCGGCGGCAAGATCAAAGAGTATAAAGACTCGTTTGTGTATGCGGAGATTCGGACGTTTGTGCAGGAGTATATAAATGAAAAAATAGAAGTTAGAAATTAGAAATTATAGTTGGGAGTGTCTTTAGCAAAACATTTCTAATTTCTACTCTCTAATTTCTAATTCTCAAACTCTCACCCGCGCCTCCATCGCCCTTCCCAGCGACATCATATCGATATTTTCCAGTTCGACACCGGTCGGAACCCCCTGGGCAATTTTGGTAAAGAGGAGATCACGGCCGGAGAGTTTCTCCTCGATGTAGAGGATCATCGTATCGGTTGCGATGCTGGGTGGGAAGGCGAAAATCACCTCTTCGACCCCTTCGGTCTGATGCAACAGATGGCTCTCATCCATATCTTCCAGGCGTGAAATAACGTAGTAGACACCGTTGTACTGACCGCTCTCCTCGACACTGAGGATGTCTTTGGCACTCTGGACGATGCAGAGCTGGGTACGATCCCGTCCGGTGTCGGCACAGATGGAACACAGCTCATCTTCACTCATGTTGTGACAATGGAGGCATTTGTGGATGGAATTGACCCCGTCTTCAATGGCATGGGCGAGCTTCACCCCGCTGAAGCCGTCAACCATCGCGATATGGTACGCCAGACGAATAGCGCTTTTCTTGCCGATACCGGGCAAAGCATTGAACGCTTCGACAAGGTTTTCGAAGGGTTCGATTTTGTAGCGTTTCATTAATCTTCGTAATCGACCACTTTCGTATACTCCGCCACTGACTTGATGTATTCAATGACTTCAAGGTGTACCGGATGAACAGCATACGCTTCGAGCCCCTCTTGATCATCAAAACGAGCCGTCAATGCCAGATCCATCGCCCGATCCTCCTCAGCAAAATTGACCCCGACTTCGATAAAACGAAGGCTTTCTACCTTTCCCATCATGGCCTCGATGCGTCGTTTGGCCTCGAGGGCATTTTCAGTTTTATTCTCCGGTTTAAGTGCGATAAAGACAATGTGGGTGATCATAAAAATATCCTTGGAAAATTTGGGCTAATTATACTACAAGTATGGTAGAATTCGCGAAAACTTTCCATGAAGTGAGCACAGAATATGAAATCAATGGATTACTACGAAATACTGCAGATCAGTCGCGATGCCAGTGGTGCCGAGATCAAAAAAGCCTACCGAAAACTGGCCATCCAGTACCATCCGGACAAAAATCCCGGAGACAAAGAGGCCGAAGAGAGGTTTAAATACATCAACGAAGCGTATGAAATCCTCAGCAATGACGAAAAACGCCAGATCTACGACCGCTACGGCAAAGAGGGTCTCGAGCGTCAGGGGGGCGGTTTCCATGCCAACAGTATGGACGATATCATGGATATTTTCAACTCCATGTTCGGGGGCGGATTTGGCGGAGGGGGTCAGCGGAGGCGCGATCCTTCGGCCAAGTATGCACTGGATTTTGAGATCGAATTACGCTTGAGTTTCCACGAAGCGATCTTCGGCGTCAAAAAAGAGATTCCCATCACATACAAAGTCCCCTGCCAGGCGTGCAGCGGTACCGGAGCCGAAGGGGGTAAGATGACCACTTGTGCCACCTGTGGCGGCCAGGGGCAAGTGGTGATGCGGCAGGGCTTTATGACGTTTGCTCAGGAGTGTCCGCATTGCCATGGAGCGGGGCAAACAGCCGCCAGCGCGTGCTCCCAGTGTCACGGCAAAGGTTATGAGACCAAGAAACAAACTGTCACGATCGACATTCCTGCCGGCGTCGATACCGGAAACCGCCTGCGGGCTCAAGGCTATGGCAATGAAGACCGTCATGGAAGACGAGGCGATCTGTATATTACCTTCTTTGTCGAGGAGGATGAGCATTTCGTCCGCGAAGGGAACGACATCTTCATCGAAGTGCCCGTCTTCTTCACCCAGTGTGTCCTCGGACAGAGCATCACCATCCCCTCACTGCGCGGCGAACTCGAACTCAACCTCAAACCCGGCACCCGTGACCGTGAACAATTTGTGTTCAATGGCGAAGGAGTCGCCGACGTCCACAGCGGGCGCAAAGGACGTCTCGTCGCCCAAATCAAAATGACCCTCCCCAAAAAGCTCACCGCTGAGCAGCAGGAGCAACTTGTGAAACTTCAAGAGAGTTTCGGCATCGAAAGTCATCCACACAAAGGGGCATTTGAAAGTGCCTTCAAGCGGGTCAAAACATGGTTTGGAAAAGAGTAGAAGAGTAATAGAAGAAGAAGTCGAAGCGCGAAAATGCGCTTCTGAAGGCAGTACGACAATCAGCCGGCGACTGCATCTTTGATGGTTTTGCCAAATTTGAATTTCGGGGCAGTATGAGCGGGCTTTTTGTATGTTTTGTTGGTGCCGGGAACTTTGCCCTCTTTGGCCGCAACTTCAGCGGTAGAGAAGGTACCGAAACCTACGAGAGAAACGCTCTCTTTTTTAACCAGTGCAGCGGTAACAGCATCGGTAAATGCCTTAACAGCTTTCTCGGCTGCTGCTTTGCTCTCGTAACCACCTTGCTCTTTTACCAACTCAACAAAATCTGCTTTTGTCATCTGATTGTCCTTTGGAATAATTTTAATCGACCGATTGTATAGAACACTTCCTTACAATCGGTTGAGTTTGGGAGGGGTAACCCTCCGCCGCTCGCCTCAAACACGTAAAACGTGCTATCGCTGAAATCCCCCAACTATCAGTAATGCAGAAATCAACCATTACACTTCTGATGAGTATTCTGAACTTGATCAAATATCAAGTCACGCGAAATAATAAAGTATTTAACCTTTATTTTAACTTTATTTGACGTAACTTTTGTGTTATACGGCACTTATTTGCCACCATGTATATCTTTGATACACAACATTGATCACATTATCCCTGATAGAGATTGAAATTTCCGGGATATATTTTAGGAAGAGATGTATTTGGAGAAAGAATGTGAGTATGGTGCGGCAGAGAGGATTTGAACCTCCACGGGCTTGCGCCCACCAGCCCCTCAAGCTGGCGTGTCTACCGTTCCACCACTGCCGCGTGAAAACTGGATAGAAGAGCTATCCGGTAGATTTGAACGGGCAGAATTATAACTGCCCGTTACTGAGAATAAGCTGAGCTTACCCGAGGTAAGGGTTGGCGTAGAGGGCAATCAAGGCGATAACGAGGGTATAGATGACCTGTGCTTCGATCATCGCGAGGGCGATGAACATGGTCGTCATCAATTTACCACCGAGACCGGGGTTGCGTGCCGTACCGGCGATGGTAGCTGCTGCTGTGCTACCCATACCAACCGCACCACCGAGTGCTGCCAGACCAAGACCCACACCTGCTGCAACAACAGAGTAAGCCTGGATCATCGCTTTGCCACCCTCTTCACCGGCGAAAGCAAACGCGCCGAGTGCGAGGAAAAGTGCCAAATACTTTTTCATGAAAAATCCTTTTGTGAGTTGGGCTTTGAGTCCCCTTCGACTGACTCTCTGAGATCTGTTCGGCTTGCGTATCCCTACTGATCATCCCATTAAGACGGCGTTATTATATCGCGTTTGGCGTTAAAAGCCCTTTTTTTCAAGGATTTTTCTTCCTATTTTTGGGTAAAATTCCTATAAAAGATAAAGGTTTAGAATGTTTTTGAAACGTATGGTTCTAATGGTAATACTAATCACCCTCTCACTGTTTGCGGATAAATCTATGCCCAATCCCCACCAGGAAGTGGTACCCAAGAGTAAAACCGTCTTTGAAATTATCAATGCAGACGGGAGTCATAAAAGTATGAATCTCCACGGAAAAGAATTCATTGTAGTCTCTGTGCGTGAACGGGGGAGTGACGGACGTTTTTATGCCGTTGATCGGGATGGTGACGTTTGGTTTACCGGCCCGATCACTTCTGGAGCCAACGACTTCCCGACCCCTTCAGGTATCTACACCGTCCTCAAGAAAAAACGGTATTACATGTCCAAAAACTACCCCGAACCTTCCGGGATCAACAACATGGACTACAGTATCTTTTTTACCAAATACGGCCATGCCCTCCACAAGGGTAACGTCGACTGGATGAGTCACGGATGCATCCATATCAGTCCCAAACACATCCCCACCCTCTTCCGATGGGCCAAAATCGGCCAAACCAAAATCGTCATCACCCGCAACACCTATATGCCGATTGCCAAGCCGGACTTGATTAAATATAATTTACGATAGAAGATTGGGGCTGGGACTTCAGTCCCACTGAACGGGGCTAAAGCCCCTGCTCCAAACGTAAAATTTCTAATTTCTAATTTCTAATTTACTTCCCCACATATTCCAACGTCGCCAATTCTACCTTACGCCCCTTCTGCTCAAGGACAACGACATCGATCGGATCCCCTTCGCGGTAGCGTTCGTGGAGGTCGTTGACCCGTCCTTTGGCGACTTTCGAGATATGCAGGAGAGCATCGTAGCCGTCCGGCATTTCGACAAAGAGACCAAAATCGACGATCTTCTTGACCGAGCCGTGGTAGGTTTTGCCTACTTCATACTGCATCTGCTTGCGCTCAGGGGCTCCGGCGATTTTCTCGATATGGGCTTTGGCGGCGGAGACTTTGGCGGCATCGTGGCCGGTCACTTTGACCCCACCCTGATCCCGATCGAGATCGATAGCGACTTCAAACTTTTCAATGATTTCACGGATGGTGGAGCCGGCTTTGCCGATGACATCGACGATCTTGGACGGATTGATGGTAAAATGCTCGATCGAGGGAAGCGCACCGCTGGGACGAATCTCGGCGCGGGCTTGTTCCATGATCTCGAGGATATGGAGCCGTCCGGCGCGTGCCTGCTCGAGAGCTTCGGCGAGGATGGCTGGGTCGAGACCGCCGAGCTTGATGTCCATCTGTAGGGCAGTGATCCCATCACGCGTGCCGGTGACTTTGAAATCCATATCACCGTCGTGATCCTCCAGCCCCATGATGTCGGTGAGAACGGCGTGTCTGTCCCCTTCGATTACCAGTCCCATTGCCACCCCGGCGACGAGGTCACTCACGTCGACCTCTGCGCCACAGAGTGCCAGCGAACCACCACACACCGTTGCCATCGACGAGGAGCCGTTGCTCTCGAGAATCTCAGAGACGAGGCGGATCGAGCCGTCCATGTTGAGATCAATCACCGGTTCAAGCGCCCGTTTGGCAAGGTTGCCGTGTCCGAGTTCCCGACGACCGGGGGCGCTGATATGTTTGGCTTCGCCGACGGAAAAACCGGGAAAGTTGTAATGCACCATGAAGCGCTCATTTTGCGTCTGCTTGCTCTGGAGCATCTCATACATTTGCGCCCCTTTGCTGTCGCCGAGTGTCGCGGTGACCAGCGCCTGGGTCTGTCCCCGGGTGAAGAGGCAGGAGCCGTGCACACTGGGGAGGAGATTGGTCTCGATGGCAATGGGGCGCACTTCGTCCAGCTTCCGTCCGTCGGCACGTACCCCCTCTTCGAGGATCATGGCTCGGACGCGCTTTTTCTTGCATTGCTCGACGGCCGCTTTGATCGCTTCCCGTTCGGCAAGTGCGGCTTCAGGATCGTCGGCTTCGGCAATAATCTGCTCGACCAGATCACGCAGCCCTTCGGCTCGCTCACTTTTGGCAGCGGCCTGAATGGCACTGTTCAGCTCGGAAGCGTATTTCTCGGTGATCAATGCCGTCCAACGCTCCGTCACCAGATCGCGGGGTGTAACCGGGATACGACGGGTCGCTTTGTGCGGAAGCATCTCTCCCTGATAGAGAGTAGAGGCTTCGGCGATCGCCGCTGTCGCCTGTCCCAGAACCTCCATCAGCTCCGTTTCACTGAGGGCATTCGTCTCCTGATGTTCCAGCACGATCGGCATCGGTGCCATCCCCGCATCGAGTCCCATCGGATCGTATTCCACATCATCGATCTTTTCCGAGGCGATCGCCCGCATCTCGATCATCATCAGCTCTTCCCCTTTGCCGGTGACAAACAGGTCAAGGGTACTGCTTTCCATTTGAGTGAGGGTGGGATTGGCGACAAACGTCCCATCGATCCGTCCCATGCGTACCGCTGCGACGCTCTCTTCGACGGGGATTTCGCTCACAAGCAATGCCGCATTGGCCGCGTGGAGTGCAGCCACCTGGAGATCCACCTCGGGATCGCTGCTGACCACAAGGATGCTCAGCGTCACCGGATAGGTAAATCCATCGGGGAAGAGAGGACGGACGGAACGGTCGATGATCCGGGACGTGAGCGTCTCGAAGTCACTCGGTTTGCTTTCGCGCTTGATAAATCCGCCGGGGATCTTGGCGGCGGCATAGGCTTTTTCGATGTATTGCACGGTCAGGGGAAGGAAATCCTCGTCCACCGGTTTACGATCGACAGCCACCGCCGCAATGAGCACGGCTTTGCCCTGTCGGTACATCACCGATCCGCTGGCTTGTCGGGCAATTCTTCCGAAGTCAAACTCCTCCTTGATTCCGTTACTCTCGATCCGTACTGTTGTTTCATTCATAAGTCTGTAGTATCCTTTCTATGGTTTCCTCTGTGAGGGATTTGATGTCGTCATAATAGTAGTCAATCTCAATATAATCCCGAATCATGTGGGGGGAGTAAACACCGTCGCACACCGTGATCAAATTTTCATGGACAGATGCATCGAGAATCGGGACGGCGATGTAGACATTCTGGGCACCCGCTTCGATCATCGATTTGATTGCCGTGAGGGCGGTCAATCCCGTCTCGACGCATGCATCGACCAGTACCACGATCCGATCGGCCATCGGACGGATCGGTTCCCCATGGCGATAACGATAGACACGGGAGAGGATGGCATCATCGTGACGGCGTTTGGCTTCGTTGTAGACATACTCTTCATCGATACCGAAGGAATCAATCAACGCCCGATCCATCACCAACGTCTGCGTTTCACTGATCCGGGCGATGGGGAGGTCAGGATTGTTGGGCGCAGGAATGGGCTCACTGAAGAAGAGATCCATTGGCGCCCCCAGCGCCTGTGCCACCCGATCGGCGATGGGCACCGCCCCCTCACTGATCGCGAGGACAGTTACCTGCTGTTCTTTGAGACTCTCTATCGGCATCGCATCGATCAATTGATCGGCCGCATCGAGGCGATCACGGAAAATACTCTTAGAATCGGAATTTCTGGGCATGGCTCCCCTCCGGATAGTGCTGGGCGATCTCGGTCGCATCAAAACGGTACCGGAACGTATCGACGTACTCCATCAGGAGTGCGTAGGCTGCATTGATCCGCTCCATCGCTTCATCACCACCATTGCGATCGGCACCGCTGCGATCGGGATGGTGCTCGCGTGCGAGCTGCCGGTACCGTTTTTTGATATCGTCCCGGGTGATGAGTCGGGGCAGATCGAGTACGTCGAGGGCAGCTTCGATCGCCTCCGCTTCCTCCGGAGGGCTCACAGCTGGCGCTCCACATTCACGACGAGTGTTCCGGCAAGGCGGTCATGCAGCGTCTGACGCAACGGAGTGAAAAAGGCCGGAAGGAATGTCAGGTAAAACAGAAACATCTCCCCCACTGTCCGCATCATTCCCCGCACCAGCGCCGAACCAAACGGCACCGATCCCCCATCCTCGGCTCGCACCACCCGGATATGGGCAAGGTATTTGCCAAGGGTCGCCCCACTCTGCCAGATCAGCAACGTGTGGTACAGGACATAGAGGGTGAAAATATAAGGGAGAGTCTGATGCTGAAATCCCTGAAACGCCTGCAAGAAAACCTCCTGCTTCTCCGGTGTCGTCGCTCCGGCTGCCAGATTGGCCAGCGCCATCAATCGATCATAAAACAGAATCAAGACAAAGAGTGAAACCACCAGCGAATCGATAAACGCCGCCCACGTCCGGCGTCCGATGGAGGCGATCCGATCCTCGCTGATCACACCGCATCCTTCAGCACCTGATAGGCGATATCGGTGCGGCACTGTTTGCCGACGAAGTGAACTTGCCCCACCAGCATGTAGGCACGATCCCGCGCCTTGGCAATCGAATCCCCCATCCCGACGCAAACCAGAACCCGTCCGCCGGTGGCATAGAGTTTGCCATCACGCTCACGGGTCACTCCGGCATAAGAGATGTGCGTGTGTTCGGCCAGGTCATCATGGTGGATATCATCGACGATAATCTCGGCAGGTGCCGAACTTTTGTACGGGTAATCCTTACTGGCTACCACCACACCCACCGCATACTGATCGTAAAATTCGATCGTGGCATTGGCCAGATCCCCGGTGGCCGCTTTGTAGAAAAGTTCACTCGCCGGGGACTTGAGCAACGGCATAAGCTCTTCGCACTCAGGATCACCGAAACGGACATTGTATTCCAGTACGATCGGCTTGCCATCGACCACCATCACTCCAATAAAGAGCACTCCGGTAAAGGGCATCCCCTCCGCTTCCATCCCGGCCAGTGTCGGGCGAATCACTGTCTCATCGAGCTGCCGGTAAATGGAATCATTCACCAGCGGAGTCGGCGCGTATGCCCCCATCCCGCCGGTGTTGGGTCCCTGGTCATCATTGAGGAGGCGTTTGTGATCCTGGGCTGCGGGGAGGACGACGTAGTCTTTGCCGTCACAGATCGCAAAGACCGAAAGCTCATACCCGTCGAGGTACTCTTCGACCACGATCTTCATCCCCGCATCCCCAAACGCCGTGCCGGCGAGCATATCCTTGGCCGCCTGTTTGGCTTCATTGTGCGTAGAGGCGATGATCACCCCTTTGCCGCCGCACAAACCGTCCGCCTTGACCACGACCGGTGTGGGGAGCGTGTCGATAAAGGCTTCAGCCTCTTCGAGTAATCCCGTCTCGATGTAGCGAGCCGTCGGAATGTTGTGGCGAGCCAGAAAGTTTTTCATGAAGATCTTGGAACCCTCAAGCTGCGCCGCTGCTGCCGTAGGCCCGAAGATCGTCAACCCCCGCTCCTGAAACCGATCAACCACCCCGTCCACCAAAGGAGCCTCCGGGCCGACGATCGTCAGATCCACCCCCTGCTCCTCAGCAAAATCGGCCAGAGCGCCAAAATCACTGATGGCAATATTTTCTCCGAGCGCATCCGTCGCCCCGTTCCCCGGCGCAAACCAGATCTTGTCGACATCAGGATCACGCGTCAACGCCAACCCGATCGAGTATTCGCGTCCGCCGCTGCCGAGAATGAGGATGTTCATGGGGGTGCTCCGTTTGTGTTAGTGTTATGTGTTAAGTGCTAAGTGTTACGTATTTTTTGATAAATCGCTTTGCGATTTTGGTGTGCTGTTGCACACCCTACGCGAAATCTTTTCATAATATTTTTCTACTTTTTTGAATGGGTTTCGTGTGTGCTTGTGGGGAGAACGTGCGGGAAAAAGAAAAGGCGTACTCCCGTACGTCGTTCTTTTTCCCGTGCGTTATGCCCGCAATGATACACGAAAACCATCAAAAAAGTCCTGTACGTCGTTCTTTGTCACGTGCTTTATGGCCGCAATGATGACCCAAAACCATCAAAAAAGAGACCCGAGCAGGCGTATGTGCTGGTGTCGGCCCTAAATGAACCAACGGTGGAGGAGAGAGTCGCTTTCAGGGGGCAGCGCCTCGCCCGTTTTCGGGGCTCAGACGGCGTCACCCACACACCGGCGAACTACATGTCCCCCAAGAGATATATGTTGGACCCCCTGTTGCACATTCGCGCACTGCTCAGGTATCATCACATTGGATGTGACAATTTGATTATAGCTTATTTGGGTTTATGGTGGATTGAAACGGGATTATTTTTCGATCTTTTTTGCCGCTTGAATGCAGGCATCGATCAGTGGCCTGTCCGCCACCACATAATCCGCCCCCTCCGGAAGGTGCTCAAGCGTTGCCCGACCAATGACGATGGCGGTATAGCTGCTCTCCCACCCGAAGCGCCCGAGAAAGCAGTGAATGGTCGAGGGGGAAGTAAAAATCACGATGGCCCCGGGTTGCGGCTTCTCTTCAGCAGGATGCTCCCGGCAAAACGTTTCATAAATCACCTGCTCGTGGAGCGTATACCCGGCACGGGCAAGAAAATCCCGTGAATCGAACGAGACGGTGCGGGGGCGCAGATAGAGGACACGCCGATCCTTAAAATGCGTCAGCACATCCGCCGCCAGCTCTTTGCCGTAAAACGATGCGGGGTGATAAAGGACGGTTCCTCCATGTGCCTCGATCTTGCGGGCGGTGGCCGCACCGATGGCAATAGTCGGGAGACGTTTCCACTCCGGATCGATCGTTTCGGCACTCTCAACGGCCTGCTTGGAGGTGAACATCAATGTATCGCACCCCTGATAATCGAGTGCCGATGCACTCAGGCGGAAATCGATCATTGGCAGAGGAATGGTGCCCTCTCTCGGAACAGGAGAGGTGAGATAGATGGGTCTATGCATCGGGTGTTTTGGCTTCATACTCCCCGGCAAACATCAATGCATTGATGTGCTCATCGTCATGGGGGTCAAAATGGGGCGTGATCGCCCATCCTTTGGAGGGATCAAGCCGGACGATACGATCCTCGATCTCTTCGGCAATATGGTGCGCCTCCTCGAGGGTCATCTGCGGCTCGAGAACGAGATGGAATTCAACGTAATTGGCGTTGGAGTCGGTACGGGTTTTGAGCCAGTGGTAACCGTTGGCTTTGGGGTGGGAGCCGATGATCTCCCCGATGGCCGCGACCATCTCTCCAGGCAATGCTTCATCGAGGAGAATCATCATCCCTTCGTGGATGATCTCATACGCCGAATAGATCACATACAGCCCGATCCCCAGACCGAACAACGCATCGATCCAATTCCAACCGCTTATCCATACCAGCACCAGAGCCGCCAGAACGGTTGCATTGATGAGCAGATCGGTTTTGTAGTGAAGGGCATCGGATTTGATGACGATGTTGTCCGTCGCCTCCGCAACCCGAAGCAGGTAACGCACCAACGCCCATGTCGCACCAATCGACAAGAGCATCACCAGCACAGAGCTACCCAGATAGGATGTCGCATTCGTATGAAAAAACTTTTTGAGTGCTTCATAGACAATATACAGCCCCGACAGGGTGATCACCGTCCCTTCGATCACTGCTGCGATCGCCTGCACTTTTCCTTTGCCGTACTGGAAGCGCTCGTTTGGGCGCTCTTCGGCTTTTTGGATCGCAAAAAAGTTAAACACAGAGACCGCCATATCGAGAATCGAATCGATCGCAGACGCCAGTACAGCAACCGAACCACTGGCAATACCGACGAGCAGTTTAAAAACCGTCAGGAGCGCGGCCACACTGGTCGAGACAACCGTGGCTCGCTTTTGAGGTGACATGGGAGTGGCGGTGAAAGGTTTGGCAGACATGACAATTCGCTATCGGCAGGTATGGCGACGTCTACGGACACGATGATGAACATGGTGGCGGACACGACGGACAGTTTTTCGAGCATGGAAATGATACCCCACCCAGTGCGCAGCCTCCATTTCATTGTGTGGCCAGTAGGTATTGGGTTCCGCTTCGACGATTTCATACCCGTCCGAAGCGCAGCGATTGTAATTAGCCTCCGGGCACGCCTTAGCCTGTGCCATCGGTGCCACCGCCATCAGACCAACCAGCATAACAAGTATCTTTTTCATGGTTTCTACCTTTGGGAGTTGTATGGGGAGATTATAGCAGAAGATGGGTGAAAGAAGGTAGGAAGTAGGAAGTAGGAAGTAGGAAGTAGGAAGTAGGAAGTAGGAAGTAGGAAAATTTTACAGGGGGTAGCTTACGGAAACCTTATCCTAGGGGCTGGGACTTCAGTCCCACCAATGCGGCTGAAGCCGCATCCCCTAAAATAAAAGCTTTTCACAAAAAAGCATACCAAAATTCCTAATCCCTAATTTCTAATTCTAAAGCGCTTTCCCCAGCAAATCGGTCACCCGACGCGCAAACGCAGCTTTGTCATCAAGCTCCAGCCCTTCGGCAAGTTTGGCGCTGTCGAGCAGCACCCAGGCAGCCGCTTCGAGCTTCTCCTGCTTCTTGATCTTTTCAAGTTTCTGGATCATCTCATGCTCGGGGTTGATCTCGAGGACGAGGGGGAGATCAGGAACCTCCTGTCCCATCTGGCGAAAGACATGCGCCATGCCGGCCATCGGATCGGAGCTGTCGGGGACGACACAGCTCGGGCTGTCGCTGAGGCGGGTAGTGACTTTGACCTCCTTGACGGCATCACCGAGGATCTCTTTGAGCTTGTCGGTGATCTTTTTGTGTTTTTCCGCTAGCTCTTTCTGCTCCTCTTCACTCAGAGCTTCGGGGGCTTCGATAGTGCTGATGTCTTTGAGTTCCCACTCTTTGTAGGCGCCGATCGCCGGAGTGACGATCTCATCGATCTCTTTGTCATCGAGGATCAGCACTTCGATGTCCGCTTTTTTGTAGGCCTCCAGCAACGGCGAGTGGCGGAGGATGTTTTCATCTTCACCGATGAGGTAATAGATATGCTTGTCGGTCTCCCCTTCCCGCTCCCCGGCACGCTGGACGTACGCATCAAGTGAGGTCATCCCCTCAACTTTGGTGCTCTTATAGCGTACGATGTCAAGGAGGAGTTCCTTGTTGGTGTGGTCGGTGTAGATCCCCTCTTTGATGAGCTTGCTGTACTGATCGATGAAGCGGTCAAATTTCTCCTCAGGGAGTTTTTTGATCGCTCCGAGGATCTTTTTGACCGAGGCTTGCTTGATGTTAGCCAGTACACGGTTTTCCTGGAGGAGTTCCCGACTGACATTCAATGGCAAATCTTCACTGTCAATGATCCCTCGAATGAAACGGAGATAGAGGGGCAACAGCTCTTTTTCATCATCGGTGATGAAAACCCGCTTGACGTAGAGCTTGGTACCCGGTTGGAAATCTGCCCGGAAGATGTCCATCGGTGCCGTATGGGGAATGTAAAAGAGTGTGGTGTATTCCAACGATCCCTCGGCATGGGTATGGAGCCAGGTCATGGGCTCTTCACTGTCGTGCGAGAGCGTTTTGTAAAACTCAATGTAATCCTCATCCTTGAGCTCCGATTTGGGCAGGCGCCACAGAGCCGTTGCATCATTGACTTGCTCAAATTTGGTGACCGTCTCAGTCTTGGCATCGTCCCCCTCCCCGGTCGTCTCTTCAGTTTCGTACTTCAGGTAGATGGGATAGGGGATGTGGTCGGAGTATTTCTTGACGATCTCTTTGACCCGCCAGGTATCGTGAAACTCTTTTTCATCCTCTTTGAGTTTGATGTAGATAATCGTACCATGCTCATCTTTGGTCACCGGCTTGACTTCAAACTCTCCGGTACCGTCCGAGCTGAACATATACGCTTGCTCTTCGCCCGCTTTTTTGGTAATCACATCGACGTTGTCCGCGACCATAAATACGGAGTAAAACCCAACCCCGAACTGCCCGATGAGGTTGCTGTCCTTTTTGGCATCTCCGGTCATCTGCTCGACGAAGGCTTTGGTGCCCGATTTGGCGATGGTGCCGAGGTTGTCCATCAAATCCTGCTCATTCATCCCGATCCCGTTATCGATGATTGAGATCGAGTTGTCATCTTTGTCGAAGCGGATGACAATCTTGGGATCCCAATCCATATCCTTGAACTGCGCGTCGGTCAGCTTGAGGTAGTTAAACTTGTCGAGTGCATCGTTCGCGTTGGAAACAAGTTCACGAATAAAGATCTCTTTGTTCGAGTAGAGTGAGTGGGTCATCAGCTGAAGCAGCTGTCCAATCTCGGTTTGGTATTGATGTTTGGCCATGATGGTCTCCTTGTGTGTTGTATTTTGCCGCGATTATAGCAGAGTTTTTAAAATATTTCAAGTTTTTTGGAAGGATAGTTTAGTCTTTATGGCTAAACTATTGTTAGCTATGGGATTTTTTATCCTTACTGGCTTCTCCGTACTCCCATTTTGAATCATCCGCCGCCATCAATTCTCCGTTGTAAGAATTGTTGATCGCATACGACTTTTTGGGCACATCATGCCCCTTTTGACTCCATTCATCACTCAGCACTTCCGCCTGCTGCATCACCATTCGTATCGCTTCCAGCTGCTGATCCGGCGGATATTTGTAGCGACGCAGGATGATACGGATCATGTTGCGCATCTTGGCGCGGACCGACTCACGCTTTTGCCAGTCCACACTCACCGATTTTCGCAATCTCTCCGTCAGCTCTATGGCAATCTTTTTGAGGATTGCATCGCCCATCTCTCTCATGGCCGATTCATTCTCTGCCAATGCATCGTAAAAAGCCAGCTCATCAAAGTTCAGCCCCAGCTCCTCACCATGTTTATGTGCCTGAGCAAAATCTTTTGCCATCTCGATGAGCTCTTCGATCACTTTGGCCGTCTCGATGGCTCGGTTGTGGTACTTGGCGAGGGTGGCATGGAGCCGATCGCTGAACTTTTTCTCCTGGACGATGTTGGTTCGGCTTTTGGCTTTTATCTCGTCTCTCAAGAGCCGTTCGAGCAGTTCGACTGCGAGGTTTTTGTACTGCATATTGGCGACATCTTCCAGAAACTCATCCGAGAGGATGCCGATGTTGGGTTTCTCCAGCCCTGCCAGCGAAAAGATGTCCTCCACCCCATCTGAAACGACGGCATTGTCAATGATCTGCTTGATGGCGGTGTTAGGATTACCGGATTTTGGCATTGTCCTGCCGGACTTTTGGATGATCGCTTTGACCGCCTGAAAGAAGGCGATTTCTTCCTTGTGCACTTTGGCTTCATCGAGTGTACCGCAGAGGGAATACGCTTTGGTAAGCGCCAGCACCTCATCGGCATAGCGTTTCTTCCCCTCTTCCAGCCCGAGGATATGGTTGGCCGCCGGAGCCAGCAGTCTGTGAGCGTGGGTAGTGTACGCTGAGTAATCAAACTCATGATACATATTCTGCACGATCTCCAGACGCTTCAGCATCTCCGCCAGTGCCTCGGCCGTGTCGATGGTGCCGGTTCCTTTTCCCCCGGCATGGGTGTAGGTCTTGAGGGCATGTTTGAGTTCGTTGGCGATGCCGATGTAGTCCACGACCAGCCCGCCTTTTTTGTCTTTGAACACGCGGTTGACGCGGGCGATGGCCTGCATGAGGTTGTGGGAGCGCATCGGTTTGTCCACGTACATCGTATGGACGCTGGGGGCATCGAAGCCAGTCAGCCACATATCCCGGACGATGACGAGTTTGAGGGGGTCATCGGGGTCTTTGAAGCGTCGCTCGATCTCTTTTTTGACCGGTTTGGAGTAGAGGTGCTTCTGGAGGGTGGCATCATCACTCGCAGAGCCCGTCATGATGATCTTGATGACACCCTGTTGGGGATCGTCACTGTCCCACTCCGGACGCAGCGCGACGATGGCATCGTAAAGCTCCACAGCGATCTGACGGCTCATCGCCACGATCATCCCTTTTCCTTCTATGATGGCAGTACGTTCTTCAAAATGCTCTACTAAGTCTTTAGCGATCTGCTCTATACGTGGTTTCGCACCGACCAGCTTCTCCAAGGCCGACCACTTGCTCTTAAACTTCTCCCTGTCGGACTGCTCTTCACCCTCTACCAGTTCACCCACATCTTCGTCGATTGCTTTGAGCACCTCAGCATCGAGATCCAGTTTGGCCAGTCGGCTCTCGTAGTAAATCGGCACTGTCGCACCGTCGGCCACGGCATCCTCGATGTCATACACTGAGATATAATCCCCGAACACCGCCCGGGTGTCTTTGTCCTCGCTCTCGATCGGGGTACCGGTAAAGCCAATAAACGTGGCGTTGGGCACGGCATCCCGGAGGTGCTGGGCATAGCCGTATTTGAACGCCCCGCTCTCGGTGTCGAGCATCGCATCAAATCCATACTGGGAGCGGTGCGCTTCATCGGCGATGACGACGATGTTGTCCCGTTCGCTCAGCACAGGGAAGCGGCTCTCCCCTTTGGCAAGGGCAAATTTCTGTATGGTGGTGAAGATGATCCCGCCCGAGGGCTTATCCCGCAGTATCTCCCGCAGCTCCTCCACGCTCTCTGCCTGCGTCGGCTCCTGCCCCAGCAGCATCTGTGCCGAGGAGAAGGTAGCGAAGAGCTGTCCGTCGAGATCGTTCCGATCCGTAACGATAAGCAGGGTCGGGTTTTTCATTTCGGGTTGCCGGGTCAACTTCCCGGCGAAACACGCCATCGAGATGGACTTCCCCGACCCCTGCGTATGCCACACCACGCCACCACGTCTTGACCCGCTGAGTGAGGCTTCCATCACGGAGCCTATCGCTTCTCTTACGGCATGAAACTGGTGATACCCTGCGATCTTCTTGATGATCTGCTTGCCATCCTCTTCGAAGAGGACGAAGTTCTGTATGTAGTCGAGCAGATGCTCCGGGTCAAAAAAGCCCTTGATGAGCGTGTCGAGTTCGTATTCCAGCCGGGGTTTGTCGGTCTCATCCCTGATCGTCCGCCAGTACATATACCGCTCATCGGTCGCCGTAAGTGATCCGACTCGCGCATTGATGCCGTCCGAGATGATGAGGGCTTCGTTGTAGACAAAGAGGTCTTCGATCTCATCTTTGTAAGTCTGGAGCTGATTGTAGGCTTTGAAGATGTCGGCGTGCTCATCGGCCGGGTTCTTGAGCTCGATCACGGCGATGGGTAGGCCGTTGACGAAAACGACGAGATCGGGTCGCCGGTTCCCCTTGGTGCCGGTGACAGTAAACTGATTGACGACGAGGAAGTCGTTGGCGTGGATGTTTTGAAAATCCATGATCTTGACCACATCCCCCCGACTGCCGTCTTTCCCTTTGACTTCTACAGGTATCCCCCGCAACACCATCTTGTGAAAGGCTCGGTTGTTCTGGATAAGGGTGGCATGTTGGGGTTTTTGGAGGAGATGCATCGCTTCGTCGATGGCGGTTTGCGGGAGGGTGGGGTTGAGTCGGGTGAGTGCGTTTCGGAGTCGGTGGGAGAGCAGAACATCCTGATAGCTCGCTCGCTCAGGTGTGTCACTATCCGGCGCGATGTCGTAGCCGTGGAGATAGTCGTATCCCAGCTCCTGGAACCAGTCGATGGCGAGTTGTTCTACCTGGTCTTCGGTGATCATGTTATCTCTTGACTCAGCTCAAATATACCACCCAAAGAGCGGATCATATCAAATGCATTGATCGTCGTGACCCCAAATTCATTGGCGATATTGGGTAACAAATACAGCATCAGCCAACTCCCAATTCTTTTGCATAGTTCTCAAACGTTTTCGTAGATTTGATATTGAGCAGTTTCATAGCATCACGATAGAGGAGCTTCCCTTCCAAAGTCGCCTCTACCACCGCAGCAGAAAATCGTTTACTCTC
>WFSU01000073.1 GCA_015485845.1 Nitratifractor sp.
CTCCGCCTCTTTCCTCTCTTTCTGCGCCTTCTCCCAGAAAAACGCCTTTTGCTCGAGCCAGTGGGCGGTCGTATATTCCAAATCCGGCCAGTCGCGTGCCATGTTCACGTACATCCAGACCAGCGCGAGGGGTTCTTTTTCGAATACCGCTTCGAAACTATTTCCCTTGTGCTTGCCGAAGGTGATCTTCTCGAGCATCATCGGCTCGGCCGTCAAGGTGACCAGTTTTTCGACGTCACCGTCCACCCGGTCGCGCAGCAGCTCAAAGAGAACATAGTGCCACAGGGCATCACTCAGAGCATCGTGGGCATCGAGGTTGTCCAGTCCGATACGCCGGGCAATCGTTTCGGCTCGGTCGCGCAAACCGTAGCGGGTGATGAGGTCTTCGAGTTTGTAGCTGTCCGCTTCCTGCAATAACTGCCGGGCGCATTTGTCGGTATCGATCACCTGCATTTTGAGATCGAGTTCTTCGTGCTCGAGCATGGCGATATCAAGGGTCGTACCGTGGGCGATGAAGTAGTTTTCGGGACTGTTACCTTTCTCAAGCTCGATGAAACTGTCGGTCTCGTACGGCCAGTATTTGTCCTCGAGCATGGCGTTGGTGATGTGGTGGACGGCAATCACCGTGTCATTCATCTCGATATCGGTGTAGCACAGATCGTTGAACGCCTCGATCTGCTCCCCCTGCACCTTGAGAAAAGCAAGCTGGATCAAGCGGTCGTTTTTGAGGTCAACACCGGTGGCTTCGACATCGACACAATAATATACAGGGGTCATAAGGTCTCCTTGAACGCCTCCCATTTCTCCGCCAGTTGTTTGGCCATCTTCTTCTTGAACCAGGGGAGCGCATCGCTCAGTTTCTCGGTGCCCTCCTCGAGGTGCCGGACGAGGTCGGCCGATCCGAAGTGCTTGAGGATCTTTTCGGCTTTTTTCTTGCCGATCCCTTCGACTTCAGTGAGGAGCTTCTGGAGTTTCTTGTCGCTCAGCTCGATATGAGGCGAAGGGTTTTCACTGCTCTCATCGCTCTCATCTTCCGAGATTTCCGGGTTGGATTTGGCGGGAACCTTATGGGAAGTTTTTCCGTAGTTGTCCTGGAAATTCCAGATTTCGCTCGGCCACTCTTCTCCTGCACGTTCCAGAACAGCGAGCATCGGGTAGAGGGCATCCATCTCGTGGAGGTAGAGTTCGCCTTCTTCGGTCTGGCGGACTTTTTTGTCGAGGAAGTAGGCGCCGTCGTAGCTCGGGGTGTAGCGGCCGAAAGTGATGTAGCGCAGCGTCCGGAGGACGGAAGAGTCCATTTTGCCCAGCTCCTCCCAGTTGTAGAGGGGGATGTTGGGACGGGCGAAGCGGCCATCCGAGAGGAGCCACATCAGATACTGCCCGATCCAGTCCCGGATGTAGGGGAAGGCTGCAAACGCCGTCGCACACTCGAGGATGCGGTACTTGCCATCCTTGCCCACCGCGACGTCAACCGCCCAGTACTCGGCTTTGGCGGCTTTGGAGACTTCGACGGCGAGATCGAGGAGTTCTTTGGGGATATCCTGATAGTCCATGCTCCCCCCCTGAGAGGTGTTGGTGAGCCACTCCCCCTCGGGCGGGCGTCGCCAGAAGGCACAGACCGGCTTGTGCCCGACGAGCATCACGCGCACATCGGCTTCCATCGGGACAAAATCCTGCATGTAGATCGGATGGTATTTTTTGGTATCGAAGAGATGATGAGCCTCTTCGGCGCTGTCGACCTTGTGGACGAAGTATCCACCGTAGTTGGAGGGGCCGTAGCTGCGCTTGACAATTTTGGGGTACGTGGTAGTGTCGAGGAACTTCCGTCCCTTCTTTTTGTCGTAAAAGATATAGGTTTGGGGGATAGGGATGTCGTATTTCCAGGCGAAGCGGGTGACGTTTTCTTTGGATTTGTTAGAAAACTGCGTGTCGAGGGAGGGGATGAAACGCACGTGCGGAAGCTCCCGGGCGATCTCACGGAACGTCTCGTAGGCGGTCGCGGGGATGTTGCCGATGAGGACGTCGATCTTCTTCCGCTTCACTTCGCGGATGAAGCGATCCTTATCGTTGCGCCAGTGGTAGACAACCGTTTCGATCCGATCGGGCCAACCCCGGAAATTGGAGCGGTCAAAAAACCGCAGGACATGGTCGAGGTAGAGCAGTCCGAGTCGGGGGAGTTTTTGCTTGTTTTTTTTCTTGTTGGACATGGTGGGTATTCTCCTTTTGTTATGAGTTTGGGTGTGTCGGGTTGTCTAAAAAATCACCGGTTTCATGTGATGTTCCATCATGGAGGCGGGACTTCAGTCCCGCTGTGCAGGGCTGAAGCCCTACCTCCATAGAGCTTTGATTACTTCCGGGTCTTTCGATCGATCAGGTCAACGATCAGCTCGATTTTTCGGTCGTTAAAGTCCAGTCCCATCTTCTCCTGCTCCGGCGTGGCAAAGGCAGGAATGCCGTTGACTTCGAGGACGACGTACTCCTCTTTTTCGCGGTCGTAGATGATGTCCACCCCGGCGATATCGGTGCCGCACACCTCGGCTGCACGAATGGCCAGATCGATCACCGCATCGTCCGGATCGCGAAGGAAGACCGACCCGCCACTCGTGACATTCGTCCGCCAGTCGTTGCCACCGGCTCTGCGCCCGTAGCAGGCGACAAACTGCCCATCCACGACATCAATCCGGTAGTCGGTGTTGTCATAGTCGATGAATTTCTCGACGTAGAAAAAGCGCAGATCCATCTGGTTTAGAAACGGCAGCAGGGTATCGAGGGTGACTTCGTTTTCGATCTTGGTCAGCCCCACACCACCCCAGCCGTCGGTGGGCTTGTAAACCATGCGGTTCCACTTTTTGATGATCTTCTTGAGTTCATGGGTGTCATCCCGGTGGCAGAGCTTGAAGCTCGGCGTCGCCACCCCGTGCTGCCGCAGGGTAAATGCCGTCTGGAATTTGTCCTCCGTCAGAGCAAACGCATCGTAGGAGTTGACCATCGGGATTACCCGGTTTAAGGCTTGGTAGAGGAACATTTGATACTGCGTCTGCTCCCCGGCATTGTAGGAGAAAAACAGATCCAGTTTATCCAGCTTGCGTCCTTCGTGGATGATGTGACCGTTTTTGGCGATGGCGTGCCGCAGGTTGAGCCCTGTGACTGTCTTGATCCCCCGCTCTTTGAGCTGATTCACCAGCTTTTTCTCGATGGCGTCTCCTCCACCGTTTTGATACATCCACATTCCGATTTTACGCGCCATGACCCCTCCTTGACTTCTTTGTGTGGTAATTTAATCCCAAATTCTACTACGACTTACTAAAATATCTCCAAAGAAAGGGGAACAACATGGAAACGAAACAGTGGAATGAGCTGAAACGGATCATC
>WFSU01000074.1 GCA_015485845.1 Nitratifractor sp.
GGATTGAAATGAAAGGGGAATCGATGCGAAAAGTGATGGCTCAACAATGAGCATGTGGACACCTGTGCTATAATGCCGGTGAGAATATCCTCGACTTACCTGCTGTCCACATACAACCGGCGGCGGTGGCCAAATGCTCCGGCGGGGACACAGGTTATTTGTAACGTTACACAGCCACACCAATCCCTACACCAATCTCAAAACAAAACACATACCGAAAAAAAAGAGAAATACAAAGAAAAAAGAAGATGTCCAAACTACCCAAAAAAGGTAGTGATGAACTGGTCGGAGTGACAGGACTCGAACCTGCGACCTCTACCACCCCAAGGTAGCGCGCTAGCCAGACTGCGCCACACCCCGACTTGCTATCACCACTTATTGGTGTGGTGATGGGAGGAGCGGAATTTTATCCAACTCTTCCTAATGTTTACTTGAATTTATCGGGTTGAACAGGCGCTGACGCCCGGAGGGGTGGTGGGCTGGATCGCTTCGTTGGAGGCGCCGCCCTCTTCGTTGATTTTGTCGATGAAGGCTATCGTTTTGCTCGCCGCTTCCTGGAAACGCTGGGCAGTGGTACTGTCGGGTTTGTGGTAAGTGACCGGCATACCGGTATCCCCGCCGACACGCACTTCAGGCTCGATGGGGATGCGTGCCAACAGCTCGGTGTCGTACTCATCGGCTACCGCCTGAGAGGTGCCCATACCGAAGATGTCGTACTCCTCACCGTCACCCGGGCAAATGAAACCGCTCATGTTTTCGATCACACCGGCAGTGGGAATGTGGAGTTTCTGGAACATGTCGAGGCTCCGGCGGCTGTCATCGAGAGAGACCTCCTGCGGGGTCGTGACGGTGATGCCCGCCGTGACCGGTACCGACTGAGCAAGTGTCAGCTGCGCATCACCGGTTCCAGGAGGCATGTCGATGACGAGGACATCGAGCTCACTCCAGAGGATATCACGAAGGAACTGCTCAATCGCTTTGATGATCATCGAACCCCGCCAGATGAGCGACTGCCCCGGCTCCATCAACGATCCCATACTCATAATCTCGACGCCGTAAGCTTTGAAGGGAACGACTTTGTTGCCCTGGATTTCGGGTTTCTGATCGGCGATCCCCATCATGCGGGGGATGTTGGGGCCGTAAATGTCGGCATCGAGGAGGCCGACTTTTTTGCCCTGCATGGCCATGGCGATGGCAAGGTTGACCGAGGCAGTAGATTTACCCACGCCCCCTTTACCGGAGCTGACCATGAGGAAGTTTTTGACATGGGGAGCGATATTTTTGCCGGTGGTAGAGTTGCTCTGCTCTCGGGGAGGTTTGGGAGCGTTGATATTGGTAGTGATGTCGGTAAAGCCAATCTTCTTGAGCTCCACCTCAATCTCTTTGATCATCTGAGCTTTGACCTCATCTGCACTGGACGTGATGTCCACATTGACGGTGACTTTGTCACCATCGATCTCTATCGTTTTGACGAAACCGAATGTCACGATATTTTTCGTGAACCCGGGATAGTTTACATTGCGTAACGCTTCAAATACGTCATCTTTTGTCATGATGTCTCCTGTGATTTTCATTCATCGAGTTATACCCTACCCATTCTTAAGGGAACCATAAATCGGAGAAATTTAGTCTTACTTTGATGTAATGCCTGTAATGGCCTGCAATGTGTGCTCAAGGCAAGAAAAGTTATAATGGTGTATCAAATTGTTACACAAGGGAAAGATTTGGACGACATTACACTGGTATTACTTGCGGCTGGCAGTTCGACCCGTTTCGGAATGGGGGCGAAGAAACAATGGCTTTATCAGGGCGACAAACCGCTCTGGCAGAAGGTTGCCGATGATTTCAACGGTGCGTTTGACTTCGCCAAAGTGATCGTAGTCGGTGCCCGGGAGGAGATCGACTATATGCAACTCTTCGGAGACTATGAAGTTGTAGCGGGCGGTAACAGTCGCCAGGGATCGCTCCGCAATGCCCTCGAAAAAATCGGCACACCGTACGTCCTCGTCAACGACGTCGCTCGGTGTTGCCTCGACCTCCCCATGATCGAGCGGGTTATCTCCCGCAAGAAGGAAGCCGACTGCATCGTCCCCACACTCGGAGTGGTTGATACCCTCTATGTAGGAGAGGAAGCCGTCGACCGCGACCGGGCACGCCTCATCCAGACCCCACAGTTGAGCCGTACCGAGACATTACGCCAAGCAATTGTCTCTGAAACAGACTACACCGACGAGAGCAGTGCAATACGCGCAGCAGGTGGATCGGTGCTTTTTGTCGAGGGCTCCAGCCACGCGCACAAACTCACCCGCCAGGCCGATCTGGCTCAACTCCCCTGCCTCATCCCGCCCGCATCCGACACCTTCACCGGATACGGCATCGACATCCATCCGTTTGAAGAGGGCAAAGAGATGAAACTCTGCGGCGTGGCGATCGAGAGCCCTTTTGGATTTAAAGCTCACAGCGACGGAGATGTGGGGATCCATGCCCTCATTGATGCTTTGATGGGTGCCGCAGGGATGGGAGACATCGGGGAGCTCTTTCCCGACACCGATGCTGCCTATGCCGGCGCCGATTCGGTTACCCTCCTCGACACCGTCGTCACACGCATCCATCATGCAGGGTTTACGATCCGCAATGTCGACATGACCCTTCTGGCTCAAGTACCTCGCCTCCTCCCTTACAAAGCCGCTATGCGTGAGAAGATGGCTCAACACCTGCATCTTCCACTCCACCGTGTCAATATCAAAGCCACCACCGCCGAAAAGCTGGGCTTCGTCGGACGCAAGGAGGGCGTCACGGCTCATGCCGTCGCCACCCTCGGATATTTTGACTGGACAAAGGATCCCGCATGAAGATCGTCATCGTCGAAAGCGAACTCTACCTCGCCCAGAGCATCGCCGCCAAACTGACTGAACACAATTTCGAAACCGAGATCTACAGTTCCATCAAAGATGCCCTCCACAGCGACGGCGACACCTACCTCCTCTCCACCTCCATCTCCGGCCAGTCGTGCATGCCTGTCGTGAAAAAATTCCGGGACAAAATCATCATCCTCATGGTCAACTACATCAACAACGACACCGTCGGCGAACCGATGCGGCACGGTGCCCACGACTACATCGTCAAACCCTTCATGATCGAAGATCTCATCCGCAAAATCGAACATCACCGGACGGTGTGCATGCTGGAGAGGAGTAATACCTTTTTCGAAGCGTACACACGGGATCTGCTTGACCAGGTCGAACACGGGCAGGCTCTCGGTGACATCACTCTCCCAATCATTCTTCAAACCAACTACCAGCGTGCTGCCGACAAGCTGGCACTCGACATCAGCTATGCACAGGAGCAACCCCTCGTCTACCTCTCGCTTGACTCTCCCGACTGGCCGGAGAAGGTGCGCAAACTTCCGGCACAAGCCATCGGATACATCACCCACCTTGAGAAGTTGAAAAAAGGGGAACGGGAATCCCTCTACGCTGCACTGGAAGGCAAAGAATTCCTCCTCACCAGCACAGTAGCACTGGAGGACGAAGAGCCTCCGTTTGAGGTAATCACGGTTACGACCAAAAACAAACTCTACGACCAGAATGAGATCCTCACCATTGACGAATACGTCCAGCACGTCGTCAAGAGTTTCCAGTACAAACTCCCCGACACCGAACTAAGCAAAAAACTCGGCATCTCCCGCAAGAGCCTCTGGGAAAAAAGGAAGAAATATGACCTCTTCAAAAAGAAATAATAAATCAATCTACATCGATGCCGAAGCCCTCTCGACCCTTGCCCTCATCCAGGCGGGAATGCTCGCACCGGTCACAGGACTGATGAGCCAGGAAGAAGCCGAAGCAGTCGATCGGACACGGACGTATGAGGGGATTCCGTTCCCGTTTTCCCTGCTCTTCGCCCCCAACGGCAAGCGTAACCTCGCGACGATCAACGCACTTGAAATGGGCGAAACTGTTGAACTGATCTCCCAGGGGGGCAAAGTGGGAGAGATGGTCGTCGAGGAAGTATTCGAGATCGATCAGAAACAACGTCTGATGAACATCTACGGTACCGACGACCCCTCCCACCCCGGGGTAAAAAACACCATGAAACGCCTCGGAAATCTCTCTCTATACGGTACCTACCACGTCGAATACCCGCTCATTCAAAATACCCTCCACCGCATCGGTCAGGCGATCCAGCGTACCGGAGCGGAAAAGATCAGCTCCATGATGCTCGCTGCCAACCCTCTCAATCGTGCCCATGAACGGATGATCCGCCAAGCGGCCAGCGAATCGGATCTGCTCATCCTCTTTCTACGCAAGCCCTTTACCGACGAGGGGTTACGTTATGACGTCCGCCTCCAAGCACTCAATATCTTCGTCGAGGGATTCCTGCCGCGCAACAAAGTGATCATCGTTCCCTTTGAAAACACGTATATCTTCGCCGGGTACAATGAACTGATCCTTGAAGCCCTCCTGGCCAAGAACAGCGGATGCGACGAGATGCTCATCGGCAAAAACCACGCCGGGCTCGGGCTCTACTACGACAAAAATCATTTCAACACGATCTTTGACACCCTCAGCAATCTTGGCATCACGATTAAGACGATGGATGAGTATGTCTACTGCGATACGTGTCGAACGCTGGTGAGCACCCAGACATGCCCTCATGGTCAGCATCACCATGTCCACTACCACTCCGCCTCGATCCTCGCCCTGATCAAAAAGGGTATCCTCCCCCCTACGATCCTCATGCGCAAAGAGATCTCAGCCAACATCCTCTCCGCCCTTTTCCCCGATCGTTTCAGTAACCTTCAGGGGCTCTATTATTCTCTGATGCCCAGCTCTGGGCTTCTCGAGACCAAAACGGACGAGCAGTTCTACGCCAAACTGATGGAACTCTACCAAACCTCATCCCTGACATAGGAACACAACATGACTTTGCAAAAACTCTTCCTCACCTTCTTCGGCACCGGCCTCGCCCCCAAGGCTCCCGGCACCGTCGGCACCCTCGCCTCCCTCCCATTGGGGGTGCTGATCCTCTACACCCTCGGCCCTTCCTCACTGCTGATGCTCACCGTAGCCATCACGATCATCGGCATCTTCGAGACCAACAAATACGAAAAAGCCACCGGCATCCACGACCATCAGATTATCGTCATCGACGAAACCGCCGGGGTATGGCTGACGATGGTGATCACCTGGTACAGTGTCCTCTCTCTCCCCGCATCCTGGGGGCCATGGCTGGGGCTAGCTCTGAGTTTTGCATCCTTCCGCCTCTTTGACATCTGGAAGCCCTCCACCATCGGCTGGATCGACCGCAATATGAAAGGTGGAGCCGGGGTGATGCTCGACGATATCCTCGCCGGGCTGGCAGCGGGACTCCTCAATGCGCTGGTGCTCTCATCGCTGGGGAGCTGGCTTGCATAAATCGAGGTACCCTAAAAAACTATCGCTATAATGGCACAAAAATTTTCACGTAGGATCCCCTGTGGCACTTGTCCCCTGTACCCATTGCCAGCTTGAGTTTGATGAATCGGTGATGATCACCGAGCAGGAGGGGGATGAGACCCTCTATTTTTGTTGCAAAGGATGTGAAGGGGTTTACCATTTGCTCAAGTCCGACGGACTCGACAGTTTTTACGAAAAGCGGGGTAAACAAACCCTCGATCCGGCGGAGCGTGCTGCTGAGCATGATGACTTGGAACGCTTCGATCTGGAAGGGTTTGCCAAAAAATACATCCGCACCACCTCCGAGGGACTGAGTGAAATCAACCTCATCATCGAGGGGATCCACTGCTCGGCGTGCGTCTGGCTCAACGAAAAAGTCCTTCACCAGACTGAGGGGATCATCGAAGCCACGATTAACTACTCCAACAACAAAGCCCACGTCATCTGGGATCCGGAGGTTCTGCGCCTCTCGGAGATCATCGAAAAGATCCGCGCCATCGGCTACAACGCTTACCCCTACGACCCCCGCCTCCAGGAAGAACGCGCCGTCAAAACCCGCAACGACTACTACGCTCGCATCCTTGTAGGGGTCTTTGCGACGATGAACATCATGTGGATCGCCATCGCGCAGTATGTGGGGTATTTCAGCGGGATCGAGGATCGGTTCAAAAACATCCTCAATATTGCCGAATTTGCGCTGGCGACTCCGACGCTTTTTTACAGCGGGTGGATCTTCTTTCGCGGGGCGTACTACGGACTCAAAAATCGCTTTGTCAATATGGATCTGCTCGTCGCTGCCGGGGCAAGCCTCTCCTACATCTATTCGATCTATGCCATGATCACCCTTCGGGGGGAAGTCTACTTCGACTCAACGACAATGATCATCACGTTTGTCCTCGTGGGCAAGTACCTGGAGGTGCTGAGCAAAAAACGCGCTGCCGATACCCTCGACCGGATCATCGGCACCATGCCCACCGAAGCAACCGTCATCAAAGCGGGTGAAAAAGCCCTCATCGCGATCGAAAACATCGTCCCCGGCGACCTACTGGAGCTCAAACCTGGCGAAAAAGTTGCCATCGACGGGACGATCGAGAGCGGATCGGCGCTCTTTGATGAGAGCAGTCTGACCGGAGAGAGCGAGCCGATCCTCCATAGCGAAGGGGACGAGATCCTCAGTGGAACCATTTGTCTCGACTCGGTGGTGCGCTACCGGGCAACCAAACACGCCAATGAATCGCTTCTGCACACCATCACCGAGATGCTCA
>WFSU01000075.1 GCA_015485845.1 Nitratifractor sp.
AGACAGAGCGTCAATCGGCCTGAAGGCTTTCTGTCCGTCGATACGCCATGACCAGATTGAAACACAGTTCGGTTAGCAACATCAAATCGCTCATCGACAAAATCTCAAGAAACGGCATTTCCGGGGTCAGTGTGCCAAAATCGACACGGAGATCCACTCCATACGCTTCGACCGGAGCAGCAATCTCGGGCAGGTCCTCCCGGTAGTGAAACACAAACACCACCTCTGTCAGCCGTCCCATCCGTACGATCCGCTTGCGGCGCCCTTCGTAATCTTTGAGATTGAGGCGGATTTCGGCGTGGGTGTTGTGCGAGAGGACGTTGCGGACGAAGGCGACAATATCGACAAAGTTTTCATACCGCGCTTCCCCCAGCCGCCCGATCAGAAACGCACGAAACGGTGAATCTTCCCGCAGCGCCTCGAGCATCCCCATCGCCACCCCCCGAAAGGCGTTGAACTCGACAAAATACTCAAACAACGACCCCTCCCCGTCCGGAGTCGCATACTCATGATGCAGCACCGTCTCGATCAACCCCCCGTCAAACACATACGGCACGCCCCCCTCGAACACTTTTACCAACCGGGACGGCACCCGATCGACCAAATCTTCTCGACGGCTCCAGAGGGCAAAAAACTCCCCGGCATGGAGGAAGTAGAAGTTTTGCTCAACCAGCAATAACGCGTCATCGATGGGGGTGTCAGACATCACGCAATACCTCTTTTTGAAACATACATCTATCATCCCAGTAGATTTTTTATGATTTCTGCAGGGTCTTTTCGTGTATGGAAAACACCATAAACGACCACGACATCTCCTTGGATCCGATAATAGACCGTATAGGGGAAACGGATAGAGAAACTCATTTCCGCGCCAAAATCCTCTTTTGAAGCTCGCTAAGATCCATGAAGTTTTTCGGATCACTATTTGCATATTTGTCCATACGCTTTTGTAATTCTCTTTTGTGAGAAGAAGGAATATCTTCATACAAATTCACATCCACAAGCCGTTCAATTGCTTCAGAAACAAAATCCTGCAATTGCACCTTTTTTTCTTGAAGCAGATAAGCAAGCTTCTTTTCCAAAGCAGGATTGTCAATTTGCAGTTGCAGCATAGAATTTCCTTTGGGGGATGAAAATGTTTCTTGGAAAAATTATAGCATAAAATACTGGGGGACGGTTTCAGCTATAATATTTTAACCACATTCAGCTATACTTATCCCATACAATTTCCTGCCGCAACGGTTCGTTGCCCACACAAAAGGATACACCATGAACACCCTCTATCGCGCCATCCCCAAAATCGACAAACTGCTGACCCATGATGCCTTTGGCGGATACAACACTGCGCTACTGACTGAGGCAATCCGCGAAGCCATCGATATGCTGCGTGGTAGGATCACTGCCGGGACGATCACTACCATCGACCACGAAGCGCTCATCGCAGACATCGCCCGGCGGTACGAAGCCGCACTCACCCCCTCCCTCCAGCCGGTTATCAATGCCACCGGCGTCATCATCCACACCAACCTCGGCCGCAGCCCCATCGACCCGGAGCTCTTCGATGCCGCACGCGAAATCGCCACAGGCTACTGCAACCTCGAGTATGATTTGGAGGCGGGCAAGCGAGGCGATCGCTACGTCCACACCGCCGGGGCGCTGCGGGATCTGCTCGGCGTCGAGGATGCCCTGATCGTCAACAACAATGCCGCAGCGGTCTTCCTCATCCTCAATACCTTTGCCAAAGGGCGTGAAGCGGTGGTCTCACGTGGAGAGCTCGTCGAGATCGGCGGGAGTTTCCGCATCCCGGACGTGATGGCCGCCAGCGGAGCCAAGCTGGTCGAAGTGGGCACCACCAACAAGACCAAGATCCGCGACTATGAAAATGCCCTCACGGATGAGACCGCCATGCTGATGAAAGTGCACAAATCCAACTACACCATCGAAGGATTCAGTGCCGAAGCGAATATCGAGGAGATCTCTGCTCTTGCCCGCGCCCATGACCTCATCGACTACTACGATCTGGGGAGTGCGTACCTGCCCGAACTCCCGTGGGGACTGAGCAGTGCTGAGCCTTCAATCCTGCGGATGATGGAGAACCCTCCTGCCCTGATGAGTTTCAGTGGCGACAAACTGCTCGGCAGCGTGCAAGCCGGGATCATCGTTGGCCGCCGCGACCTCATCGCCCGTCTCAAGCGCAACCAAATCCTGCGGATGTTCCGTGTGGACAAGATCACCCTCAGTCTCCTTGAGCGCACCGTGCTGGCTTATCGGCAAAAAGAGTATGACCGCATCCCGATCCTGCGGATGCTCTTTACGACCCCTGAAATCCTCGAAGAGAGAGCGCACACACTCCAGCCCCGACTGGCCATCCCTTCCCAAATCCTCCCAAGCGAAAGTTACGTCGGCGGCGGCACCATGCCGGGACGTCGTATCCCCACCGTCATCCTCGCCCTCGAGGGCGACCCCCAAACTCTCGAATCCCACTTCCGCGCCCACCACATCATCGGCCGGATCGAAGCGGATCGGTTTGTGCTGGATATGCGGACGGTGAGCGAGAGGGATTTTGGGGCAATCGTGCAGGCGAGTGAGGAATTAGAAATTAGAAATTAGAAATTTTGGTTTGCGTTGCACTGCAACGCTTTTATTATTGGGGGCACGACTTCAGTCGCGTTTGGTGGGACTGAAGTCCCAGCCCCTCTTCTGCAACATCCGCATAGGGTGCGCAATTGCGCACCTTCCAACGGTTATGCCATAAGAAACTTTGATCAATCGCGTTGCGATTTTGGTGTGCTGTTGCACACCCGACGCGATGCCAAAGACCAAACACAAGGAGTAAGAAAATGATTCATGAAAGATTATTGAGGGGACTGAAGTCCCAGCCCCTTATCGATAGCAGCATTGCAGAGCAATGCATACAAAAACTATTCACTATTCACTATTCACTATTCACCCTCTCAGACGGTACCGCATGAG
>WFSU01000076.1 GCA_015485845.1 Nitratifractor sp.
AATTGTAGCATTTTTCGTCTCGAATAGCGTGGTTGATGGGGGCAAAATTAATACGGGCAGGTTATAGAAGAATAAGAAAGGTGAAGGATGTGAAGTGAGAGGGGGGATACTTCTCTTTACCCTTTTGTGCTATAATCGATCCAGGTGACAGGAGGATATGGCATATGACAAAAAATGAAATTTTGAAATATTTAAAAACGCACAAAGAAGAATTCGGTCAGCGGTACAATGTGGAAAAAATGGCACTGTTTGGTTCCTTTGCCCGAAACGAAGCTCAAGCCAAAAGCGACATCGATATTGTTTATTCGCTCAAAAAAGGTGCCAAAATGAGCTATGACAAATACATTGAATGGGAAGAAGGATTGAAAAAAACGTTCAACGCAAATGTCGATCTAGTCAATGAAAAAAAGCTCAATCCCCTTGTCAAAATACACGCTTTAAAAGATTTTATCTATGTATAGCTCTAAAAATATGCTCTATATTTTGACCATCCTTGAAGCGATAGAGAAAATAAACATATACTCTCAGGAGTTTGAAGATGATGAGAGCTTCTTCTTTGCCAATAAACAACTGAACTTCAATGCTACAGTCAATCTCTTGATCGCCTCGGGTGAAGAGAGTAAAAAGATAGATAAGGGACTGAAGACATCCACCGCCATCAATTGGAAGAACTTGTCGGCGATGCGAGATAAAATCTCACACGATTACAGAGGAGTGGATGAGAGCATCGTGTGGAATGTGGTACAAGAGTATCTGCCGAAATTAAAAACAGCACTGATAGAGATGATCCCAAAAATAGATGAACATGAAGTGTACATTAAAGAGGCATTAAAGAGTGAGTTTTATGATGACATTCATTACCTCAAAGATGTTTTCAAATTTGGATGATCTCTAGAGTACAATGCGACTGAAGCCGCATCCCCCATACTGTCGCTTACTTTTACGAAACGCTCTTGATCATGGGAATGGCGCTGAGGAGTTTTCGCGTGTAGGGGTGTTCCGGGTTGGCGAAGAGGGCGTCGACGGGTTTGGCTTCGACGATTTCGCCGTAGTACATGACGACGATGCGATCGGAGATATGCTCGACGACGCTGAGATCGTGGGAGATGAAGACGTAGGTGAGGTCAAACTCCTCCTGCAGATCGAGCAGGAGATTGAGCACCTGAGCCTGGATCGAGACATCAAGGGCGCTGACCGGCTCGTCGCAGACGATCACCTCGGGGTTGAGTGCGAGGGCGCGGGCGATGCCGATGCGCTGGCGCTGGCCGCCGGAGAACTGGTGGGGATAGCGGTCGTACCAATCGGGCGCCATGCCGACTTTTTCCATCAGGTAGCGGACGCGCTCTTCGATCTGGGGTGCGGTCATGTCGGTGTTGAGGGTGAGCGGTTCGCCGATGATGCGGCCGACTTTCCATCGGGGGTTGAGGGAGGAGTAGGGATCCTGGAAGATGATCTGTACTTTGGAGCGGTAGGTACTCAGCTCATCTCCATGCAGCTGGGTGATGTCCTGACCTTCGAACGTGATCGTCCCATCGGTGGGCTCTTCGATCTTGAGGAGGAGTTTGGCGGTGGTGGATTTGCCGCAGCCGCTCTCTCCGACGAGGCTGAGCACTTCCCCTTTGCGTACCTCGAAGGAGATGTCGTCGACGGCTTTGACGATCTTGGGCTGTTTGAACATTCCGAGGTTGATCTCGTAGTATTTTTTCAGGTGCTGGACTTTGAAAACAACATCGCTCATCGGATCTCCTTGGGGAAGGCAAGATAATCGACCGTATCGTCGACCGTATCGAGCTGGGATTTGCGTGGGGTGACTCCCGGTCGGGGGATGGAGTGGAGTAGGGCGCGGGTGTAGGGGTGGCGCGGATCGTTGAAGAGCTCTTCGGCGCTGGCCTTCTCCACGATGTGCCCCCGGTACATCACTACCACTTCATCGGCGATCTGAGAGACGACTGCGAGGTCGTGGGTGATGAAGAGGAGGGAGGTACCTTTTTTCTCCTGAAGTTCTTTCATCAGGTCAAGCACCTGTGCCTGAATCGTCACATCGAGAGCCGTGGTGGGTTCGTCGGCGATGAGCATCTTGGGTTCACAGGCCATGGCGATGGCGATCATCACCCGCTGCCGCTGGCCGCCGCTGAGTTTGAAGGGGTATTCCCGGTACTTCTCACGGGGGTCAGGGATCCCTACGAGATCGAGTGCTTCGACAACCTTCTCGAAGCGCTCCTTTTTGTTGAGGTGCTTCTGATGGAGACGCAGGGCTTCGTCGATCTGATAACCGACGGTATAGGAGGGGTTGAGCGAGGTCATGGGCTCCTGGAAGATCATGGAGATGTCCCGGCCGCGCACCTTGCGCAGCTGGGCATCACTGAGCCGGAGCAGATCGGTTCCTTCGAAGAGAATTTCACCTCCGACGATCCGACCAGGTGGGTCGATGAGCCCCATGATGGAGAGAGCGGTGATGCTCTTGCCGCTGCCGCTTTCGCCGACGATGCAGACGGTCTTGCCCTGAGGGATCTCGAAGCTGACCCCGTCGACGGCGTGGTTGACCCCGGCATCGGAGTAGAAGTAGGTCTGGAGGTTGCGGATCTCGACAAGGTTGCTCATCCTTTCTCCTTGAGTTTGGGATCGAGGACATCCATGAGACCGTCCCCCATGAGGTTGAAGCCCAAAACGGTGAGGAAAATGGCCAGACCGGGATAAAAGATCATCCACGGTGCCGTGGTGATGAACTGAAGCGAATCGCTGAGCATGGCGCCCCACTCAGGGGTGGGAGGCTGGGCTCCCAGACCGAGGAAGCTCAAACCTGCTGCTTCGAGCACCGCTGACGCGAATCCCATGGTCGCCTGGACGATGATGGGGGAGGCACAGTTGGGGAGGATGACGGCAAACATCAGGCGGAGATTGGACGAACCGTTGATGCGGCTGGCGATGACATACTCTTTTTCCCGCTCGGCCAGTACGGACGCCCGCACGATCCGGGCGTAGGTAGGAATCCCGACAATCCCGATGGCGGTCATGGCACTGTAGAGGCTTGGGCCGAGGATCGAGACGATGACAATGGCGAGCAAAATAGCCGGAATGGCAAGCATGATGTCGACAATGCGCATGATGAACAGATCCACCTTGCCGCCGAAGTACGCAGCGGTGATCCCCATCACCAGCCCGAAGGAGAGGGAGACTCCGACGGAGATAGCACCCACCATCAGGGAGATACGCGAACCGTAGATGATGCGCGAAAACAGATCCCGTCCGAAGTCGTCGGTGCCGAGAAGATGGGCAGCTGAGCCTCCGGCATCCCACATGGGTGGGATGAGGCGGTCAGCCAAATGCTGGTCGGCCGGAAGATAAGGGGCGATCCACGGAGCAAAGATGGCCATGATGACCAGAGCCAGTGCGATAAAAAATCCGAAAACGGCTGCGCGGTTTTTGCGGTATTGTTTGATAAATTCGAAGAACGGTTCCATCAGATCAACCTTTCCATCAGCTTAGCCTTATCTTGGGGTTAATAAACGCATAGAGGAGGTCGACGATGAAGTTGATGATGATAAACACGATCGCGATGATCAGGGTCGTTGACTGAATGATGGCGAAGTCGCGTTGGTAGACGGCGTTGACCAGCCATTTGCCGATCCCCGGCCATGAGAAGGTGGTCTCGGTGAGAATCGCTCCGGCGAAGAGGCTGCCGAGCATCAAGCCAATGACGGTAATCACCGGCATCATGGCGTTGCGCAGGGCATGGATGAAGATCACCTGGAAGCGGGTGCATCCCTTGGCGCGGGCGGTTTTGATGTACTCCTCCTTCATCACTTCGATCATACTGCTGCGGGTCATTCGGGCGATGATCGCCATGGGAATCGTCCCCAGGGCAATGGCCGGGAGGATAAGGTGCTTGAGCGCATCCCAGAAGGCTGCGTAGTCATGGGCGATGAGGGAGTCGACCAGATAGAGTCCCGTAACATGCTCGATGTCAAACTCATATCCCAGTCGCCCGGAGACCGGCAGCCAGCCGAGCTTGACCGAGAAAAAATAGATGAGCATCAATCCGAGCCAGAAGACGGGCATCGAGACCCCGGCCAATGCCCCGAACATGCTCCCATAGTCGAAGATCGAATAGCGCTTGACCGCCGAGATGATCCCCGCACCGATCCCGAAGAACACGGCGATAAGCATCGCCACCAGCGAGAGCTCTACTGTGGCCGGAAATCGGTCGAGGAATTCGGTCATGACCTCTTCGTTGCTGTTGGCGGAGCGACCGAAATCTCCGTGGGCAAGGTGGTTGATGTAGATAAAATATTGTTGATAGAGCGGTTTGTCCAGTCCCATTTTGGCGCGCAAATCCGCGACGGAACGGGCATTGGCCTTGTCACCGAGGATGGCGGCGGCCGGATCTCCGGGGGTCAAATGCACCATGGAAAAGACCAGCAACGTCACCCCGAAAAGGGTCGGGATCGTCCATAGCAGGCGCTTGAGTACGTAGGATAACATTCAGATCCTCCTTAAAAACCTGTAGAAAAAAGTACCGGTATTGAATTGGTACGATACCCTTTTCGAAAGGTTTATTTGTGCACAAGGGGATTTCCCCCTGTGCGGTGATATATGGCGGATTATTTATCCAGCCAGACTTTGTCGAAGCGTCGTTTCCCCATGGGATCGAGCTTGAAGTTCATGACATTTTTCCGGATCGGCTCGAC
>WFSU01000077.1 GCA_015485845.1 Nitratifractor sp.
AAAAAGTGCAAAATCAAATCTCAAATAGACGGTTGATTGTTTTACTTATATTCGGTTGTCAAAGATCACTTATCTTGCGATAATCCAAACAAATTTTCAAGGCCTTAACTCAAGGTCTCTTTGTTTGTGGACGCGTATTATAGCGGGTAATCTCTTCAATGTCAAGGGTTTTTCGAGAAAAAATGAAAAAAATTCAAAAGTGTGTTTTTTTGTTTACGGAAAATTCCTTGTATATAATGTATAGGTGGGTTTTTGCGTTTTTCCTGTTAATCTTTCTTCACTATACTTCTTCACCAAAAAATTACTTACACAAGGAAACACAATGGCTTTGTACGATAGAGATTATGTACGGACTGCTGATAGCACCTTTGCGGGTGTAGAGGCAAGCTCCTCTGTTGCTTTCATGAAAAAAACATACCAATTGCTCGCTGCGAGCATGGTTGCCGCCGCCGCAGGTGCTTTTGCCACGCTGCCCTATGCTGAGGCGGTCATGCAATACCGATGGCTTATTTTTGGGTTTGAACTCTTTATGCTCTTTATCGGGCTTGGGATGACCCGAAATAAACCCGGTCTCAATCTCGCAGCTCTTTTTGCATTTACCTTCACTACCGGTGTTTCGCTTGTCCCTCTGTTGGCGCGTCTAATTGGTATGGGAAGCGGGGGTACAATCGGGACGGCCTTTTTGATGACCGCTGTCCTCTTTGGTGCCCTTAGCCTGTTTGCCATCAACACCAAAACAGATTTTTCAAGCTGGGGAAAACCTCTATTTATTACACTGATTGTTGTGGTCATTGCTTCACTCATCAATGCCTTCGTGTTGCAAAGCCCACTCATGCAAATTGTCATGAGTGCCGGCGTCTTGCTTCTGTTTGGCCTCTTTACGATTTATGACACACAAAACATTGCCAATGGTGCCTACGATTCTCCGGTAGATGCTGCAGTCTCTTTGTATCTTGACTTCCTCAATATGTTCACCTCGTTGCTAAGCCTTCTCGGCATTTTTGGCAGTGATGACTGATCCTCTCTACGCCTATCTTTCGGTGTTTAACCCCTTTTCATAATTCTTTGGGTATAATCGCCGAACTGTAAAAACTCTGTGGGCAAAAGAGCCCACCTTATTCGAGGACATTGATGACTTCTACACTTATGATTATCCAAATTGTTTTGGCGATTGCGATCACGATCGCTATCCTGCTTCAAAAAAGTTCCAGCATCGGTCTGGGCGCCTACAGTGGCAGTAACGAATCCCTGTTTGGAGCCAAAGGTCCTATGGGTTTCCTTGCCAAGATTACATTCGGGCTGGGCTTGTTGTTTATTCTCAATACGCTGGCACTGGGCTACCTCTACAACCAGGCAAACACCCACTCCGTCACGGACACCATCAAGGCCAAAGCAGCTGCTGCACAGCCGGTCAAACCCTTCGTCCCTGCTAGCCCTGAAAAAACAACTCCCAAAGCACCCACCGCACCTGCCGCACCCGTTTCCAAATAGCAACCCTCCTCCAACTGTCTTTGCATACGGGCTTTGCGCCCCATGTAAAGCCAAAACAGTGTAAAATAGCCTTCGAAATACCATGAGAAGGAACCCTGCATGCTAAATGAAATATACGACTATGCCAAAGAGCATATGGACAAGAGTATCGACGCGATGAAGCGTGATTTTGCGACCCTGCGCACCGGGAAAGTGACGACAACGATCGTGGACAATATCAAGGTCGACTACTACGGAACCCCTACCCCACTCAACCAGGTCGGAAACGTCATCGCCACCGATGCCACCACCATCTCGATTACCCCATGGGAGAAGAGTCTTCTTGGAGACATCGAACATGCTATCCAGCAAGCCAATATCGGGGTCAATCCCAACAATGACGGAGATTTCATCAAACTCTTCTTCCCTCCAATGACCGTCGAGCAGCGTCAGGAGATCGTCAAACAAGCCAAAGCGATGGCTGAAAAAGCCAAAGTCGCCGTCCGCAATGTCCGTAAAGATGCCAACGACAAAGTCAAGAAGCTTGAAAAGGACAAAGAGGTCAGTGAGGACGATGGAAAGCGGGCTCATGATCAGGTGCAGAAGATCACCGATGAACATATCGCCAAGATCGACGAAGTCCTCGCGGCCAAAGAAGCCGACATTCTCAAAGTGTAACCATGGACGTTGAAGCGATATACAAAGACGCCGGTGCCTTGCTTGAGGGGCATTTTCTCCTCTCAAGCGGCAACCACTCCAATCGATATCTCCAGAGTGCCAAGGTTCTCGAAGATCCCAAACGAGCCGAAATGTTGGCACAGAAACTGGCAGAAATGATCCGCTCCAGCGGCCTCCCGGTCGATGCTGTATGTGCTCCGGCTCTTGGAGGCGTACTGGCTGGATATGAGTTGGCACGCGCACTGGACGTACGGTCGATTTTTGTCGAGCGCAAGGGGGGCGAGATGGAGCTACGACGAGGATTTGAAGTCCACTCGGGTGAACGGATCATTGTTTGCGAAGACATCATCACTACCGGCGGGTCAGCCATGGAAGCAGCGGACGCTCTGGCGGAACTCGGGGCAGACGTGATCGCCTTTGCTGCACTGGCCAACCGAGGTTTCTGCCGCCGACAGGGGACGACAGCCGAAACAAAACCCGAGTGTAAACTGCCACGGGAAGTCCCATTCTTTGCACTGGCTGATTTTGAATTTTCCATGTACCCCCCGGAGGCATGCCCCATGTGTGTCGAGGGTTCCGAGGCGGTCAAACCGGGAAGTCGCGGGAACTAATCTCCCTTTTTTTATGAGCGATTCGCTTCGATCTCCACAACCCCTTCTGGGGTTTGAAGCTTGAGATGCATTCTCCCACCCTCCTCTCGAAACGCTATCAGCTCTCCTGAAATCTTCCGATCACTCCAAAAATCTGCTTTGCCGTCTGAGACAATTTTACCCTGTTCCATTCGAACAACTCGATCGGCCATTTGCGCCACCTCCTGCACATCGTGGCTGACCAGGATCGTCGTCATCCCAAATTCCCGATGCACTTCTACAATCTTTTCGCGCAAAAATGCCCGCATCTTCGGATCCAGTGCCGAGAGGGGCTCATCCATCAACAGAAGTTTCGGGCGGTGCATCATCGCCCGCGCCAGAGCAACCCGCTGCTTCTGCCCGCCACTCAAGGTCGCCGGGTATCGATCCCGGAAGGCTCCCAGACGGATCATCGCCAGTAAGCGTTCCATCAACTCTCGATCATTTCGAACATAGAGAAGGTTGCCCTCGACGGTCATGTTCTCAAAAAGGGCGTACTCCTGAAACACAAATCCCACCTGCCGTCGTTGTGGAGGAAGTGCCCGGTTCCCTTCAAGCCAGGGCTCCTCTCCAAATCGAATTACTCCGGTCGCTTCTTCGAGACCGGAAAGAATGCGCAGGAGGGTTGTCTTACCGCTGCCACTCGAACCCGTAATTGCCAACAGCGTTCCTTTGCGCACTTCCAGAGAAACTTCCAGTGTCATTGCACCGGAAACCCCCTGCATTGAACGGGTAACCGCCAATTTCAATCCACTCACAGCCATCGCCTCCGGCTTGAATGACGACTGAAAAGGTATACCGCCAGCAACACGGCGAAACTGATTACTACCATGAGGGCACTGTAGATATGTGCCGAGGCATAATCCATCACCTCAACCTGCTCGTAGATCGCCACAGAGGCGACCTTAGTTACACCCGGGATCGATCCACCGACCATCAGCACCACCCCGAACTCCCCGACGGTGTGGGCGAAAGTGATAATGAGCGCCGTCAAGAGGGCGGGCTTGATATTGGGCAGGGCTACCCGCCAAAGCGTCGTCCATCGGGACTTCCCAGCCAAATAACTCGCCTCAAGCATGTGCCGGTCAAGACTCTCAAATCCGCTCTGAAGCGGCTGCACCATGAACGGAAGAGAATAGAGGCAACTGGCCACCACAAGGCCTATGAAGCTGAAGACAAGCTTGACTCCGAATGTCTCCTGAAAAAAGTGCCCGACAGGGGAATTTTGTGACAGGCTCCAGAGGAGGTAAAATCCCAGTACGGAGGGAGGCAGGACAATCGGCAGTGCCGTGAGCGTTTCGATGATGGGCTTAACACGACTGCGGGTCTGCGAGAGCCACCACGCCAGCGGCAGGCCAAGGAGAAAAAGGATCAGCACCGTAATCGATGCCAGCTTGAATGAGAGCCAGAAGGGGGTCAGGTCGATCGAGTCAAAATTCATGGAACACGGTATCCAAATCGGATGAAGATGTCTCGTGCCTTCTGCCTGAGGAGAAAGTCATAAAAGGCTTTGGCTTCCGGTTTGTTGGTGCTTGATTTGAGGAGAATCATCCCCTGATCAATCGGGCCATAGAGAGCCGGATCGACATCTGCCCAATGTGTGCCCTGCTTGTAGTGTTGCATCTGCGGAGCAAAAAGAGCTGACTTGGCCACTAGCCCGATGTCGGCAGCGTGGGTCGCATACGCGACCGTCTGCGCGATCGATTCACCAAAGACCAGTTTGGGGCGTAGCCGGGTCAATAAGCCGGCTTTCTCAAGTGCCTCGAAGGCGGCTTTGCCATAGGGAGCCGTTTTGGGATTGGCCACGGCGATGGTGTGGATGGCCGGAGAGAGAAGCAGTTTGATTCCTTTGGAAAAATCGCGGGGAGTGTTGCTAAGATATGCCAACGCCCCCTGTGCATACACCACCGGCTTCTCCGTTGCCAGCCCGGCATCAAACAGGGCTTGCGGATACGCCATGTTTGCCGAGAGGAACAAATCGTACGGAGCCCCGCTTCGGATCTGGGTCGCCAGTTTGCCACTGCCACCGACCGTGATCTGAATGTTCGTATCGGGGTGGTGTTTGGCAAAAACAGCTTTGAGAGAGGGCATGGCGTAGCTGACATTGGCCGCCAGTGCGATCCGAACGGTACCCCCCTGAAGAACCCCCATCATCACCAATACAATCACTGCCAAACGCATGCTCGCTCCTGAGAATGGATTGCCGTATTATACCCCATTTTGCTTCTCTTCATAGTGGAGCTGCAGCCCGTCGCTGGTCATCACAAATCCGCTGATGACGATCTGCCTCTGATGCACCATCTCGTGGTGTTTTTTGCACAGGGGGATGAGGTTGTGGCGGTGGTTTTTGTGGAAGTGTCCGATGTTGCCCTCGGTATCGGCAAGATGCTGAGGGGCGATGTGGTGCACCTCATCAACCGGAGCATCGCAGAGGGCACAGCGGGCGATAAGGAGGTCTTTGTGGTATTTGCTTCGCTTCTTGCGCCGGAGAGTTTTGAGTTCGCTGCCGCCGTGGGTGAGGTCTTCGCGAATGGTCTGAGCACGCTTGAGAAACGTCTCATCCATGTGGAGGCTCCGGGCAAACTCCAGTCCGTAGAGGGAATCCCCCATCCCAATCTTGAGTTTGCGGTCGTAGATGAGGCGGTCGGTGGCTGCATCGTATCGGACACCGAGGTGAAGGAAAATCAGCCGATCCAGTTTCCATACCGCATCCACATCCCCCAACTGATGGAGGTGGCTGGCAAAAATATACCGAGCACCCAGCTCATCAAGGCGCAAAATCGCACTGCTGACGATGGCCAGTGCCGAGAGGGTTTCGGTCCCCTGGCTAATCTCATCCCCCAGCACAAGCGAATGTTCATCGGCACGGGCAAAAATGTTTTTGAGCTCCAGCATCTCGACGCTGAAGGTGGAGAGCCCTTTGTAGAGGTTGTCCCGACTGACGATCCGGGTAAAGAGCTTGAGGAAGACCCCCATCCGCAGCTCCACCGCCGGGACGAAAAAGCCCGCCTGTGCCAGCACGACCGAGAGGCCGACGCTTTTCATCAGGGAGGATTTGCCGCTGGAGTTGATGCCATAAAGAAGCACACCGCGCACCTCTTTGTTGCCGCTTGCATCGAGCATCACATGATCGTGAGTTGTCTCACCGGGCTCTCCGAGATAGACATCGTTGGGGATATAGATGCCATGCTTTTCGTTGGCTTCGATGATGGGGTGGCGCAGGGCGATCGCTTCGTAGGTGTTGCCCTCGATCAGCTCTGGGCGGGCGAGATTCATCGTGCGGGCACTGACGGCATTGCTCACGGCAACATCGATATCGGCGATGAATCCCACAAGGCGGTCAATCAGAAGCGAAAAGCGCTTCTCGATCTGCGCAAGGCTCTCGATGTGGCGTTCCTTGACGAGGGCGACGAGCTTGACCTGATCCGATTCGACCTGCCGGGTGACGGTCTCAAAGAGCGGGCCGTGGATCTTGACGACGCTTTTGAGGATTTTGAGACGAAAGTCCCGCAGGAAGTGGTGCTCGCCGTCGATCGTGACGTAACTCTCCCGCAGGAGAGGCTCGATCTGGTTGAATCGGTTTTTGGTCAGGGTCAAATGGTACCCCTCGCTCTCCATGTACGCCACCTGCACCAAATCTCCGCCGGTGGTGCTGATAAGTCGGTCACGCTCAAAAAGCCCCTCGATGTGCTCAGCCACCGCTTCGATCCGTCTCAGAGCTGTCTGCTGCCGGTGGATCAAATCATCCACCTGAGGATAGACCCCTTCGCGGAAGATATTTTCCCGTATCTGATCGATCCGGAAACGGGCACACGTCTCGAGATCGAAGCTCTGCTCCAGCATCCGGGCAAACTCCCGGCTCTGTACCGTCAGTTCGCTCTCCACTTCGATCCCGGCCTCTTCGCACAGGCCGAAGAGCCCCTCGATCCCCTCCATCGACATCGCCACATAGGTCAGCTCCACCGGATGGAGACGGCGTAGCTTGATGCGCCTTGCCAGACGCTCCAAATCGTAAATCTGCTTGAGCTGGGTAGCAAATTTGTCGCTCAGAGGGGCAACCCGCTCACTTAGATCGTACCGGGTCTCGAGGATCGTCCGGTCGGTGATGGGGTTGAGGAGGCGCTCTTTGAGCAGACGCTTCCCGAAGGCGGTGTTGGTACGGTCGATCAGCTCCAGCAGCGTCACTTCCCCCGGATCGCGGCTGATGACTCCCAGTTGCTCCATGGCGTTGTTGCCGAGATACAGGTAGCGGTTGGTACCTAGAAACTGCGGGCGGTTCATCTTCTCAATCAAGCTCTCATCGTGCTCGATGATAAAGTCGATAAGAATCGCCAGCGCCTCGGTCGTCAGAGGATAATGTTCAAGATCAAGGTACTCGATGGGGCTGAGGAACGATCGGATCTCAAACACCCGGGCGAAGAGTTCGTTCTGATAGGTAATGCGGGGGTGCTGTTCGTTGAAACTGTTGGGCAGCGTAGTAATCTCGAGGTAGTGTCGCAACCACTCCGAATCGATGTCGCGGTTGGCCAGTGTGATAATGATTTCGGATGTGTGATAACTTTGAAGCAAGGTAAAGAGTTCATCGAGAGCGTAGGTACGGTCATCACGGGGGGAGTGTATCTCATTGACAATCGTTTTGCCGGTGGTGACATCGATCGCGGCATACCCCACCGAATAGACCCCCCGATTCTCATCCACAAGAATGGAGACGATGTTGTTCTCCCGGGCATCGTTCTGGTACTCGAAATTGGTGCCCGGGGAAATAATATTGCCGATGTAGCGCTTGACCTTAGGGGGGATCCCCTTTTGGCGGACGAGGATGACGGTGTATTTGCGGCTCTGCACCAGCCGGGCAAGATAACGCTCCAGACTGATAGTCGGCACCCCGGCCATGAGGGGATTGGCGACGGAATTTTCGAGGATGGTTTTGTTTTTGCGAGTCAATTGGATATTGAGAAACTCGGCGATCTCTTTGGCTTTGCCGATTTTGAGGGTGTCGTTGTTGACTTCGTACACTTCAAAGAAATTGCCCACTTCAATAAAGATTAACGCATCAGAGCCGTACCGTTCCTCATAGTAGCGTTGCAGCTCAAAATAGATTTCGGTGAGCAGCTTGCCCTTCTCGTTGAGTATCGCATTGGCTCGATCCAAGGTGTCCCTTTTGAGCTCTCAGGCTCTATAATTTCTGGGAGATTTTAACATAATCTCCCTCAGGAACCAGCCTATTGGACTTGATGTTTCTGGTGGATCACTGTCGTCATTCCCAGCAGCTTCCACCCCTGAAGTCCATCCCGATAATAACGGAGCTTTTCCGGGGGAAAGCCCAGATGAATCATGTTGCGAATGAATTGAGCTGCTTCAGGACTCCAGGAGCCATTACCGTACACGACCAGAACTTTACTGCTCAGGATTTTGAGCAGTTTGTCACGCGCTTTAGGGTTGGCCGTCATTTTCTCAGGAATATTCACCGCACCGGGAAGGCTTTCGAGGACAAACCACGATTTGGGACGGGCATCAACGAGAAGCACGTCGGGGTCTTTGACCGCCTCAATCAGCTCCAACTCCCCGATGGTTCGTACACCCTTGGCCGCACGGATGGGCTGGATACAGTAAGGGGGGCAGGTACGAGATGTTTTGGTAAAGTCATCGGTCAGGCGATTGGCCGTATCCTGAATGCGTCCCACTTGGATCTTCTGGCCGTTCTGCTTGACATAAAAGTACGAAGTGTTTTCCTGGATCTTTACCGGGACTTTTGTATTGCCCCCCATCAGCACCTCTGCTGCTATCAGAAAAAAACCTAAAACCGAAACGGCTCTGTATCTTGTTTTCATATTACAGCTCCTTATTGCGGTACACGAAGAACTTGACCTACAAAGATGCGGTCAGGATTTTTGATGATTCCGGGGTTGGCCTGGAGTATGCGGATATATTTCCGAGCATCTCCATAAGCCTTTTTAGCGATCGACATGAGCGTATCTCCTTCACTCACCACTATGGTTCGCATTTCGTTCTGTCGCTCCACTACCTCTTTTTTCATCACTTTCTCGTATCCGCTTTCTGGAGTGCTTGTATCGTTTTCCAATTGGTCAATCTCAATTCCAAGTTGTGACAAGTCATCTCCTGTATTGTCGGAAACGACCACTTTGTTGAAGTTGTCATTGGCCCGCTTCGGTACCTTCGCCGCATGGGTTTTCGCCATGGATTGTGTTGTGCTGGCTGACAAATTGTCCGTTTGCTCTTCGACGGTATCGGCATCCACATTTTCCAGGACATTGAGTACACTCTCCAGGTCATCCGACGAAGCCTGAGGTGCCGGCGTCTCAGGATCGGCCGATTGGACAGGAGGCTCTGGCTGAGCAACAGGCTTGGGCGCCACAACGGGCTGGGGTTTCAATACCGGTTGTGGTGCCGCAGCCGGTTTCTGATTTTTCTGCATCTGAGTCATGACCATCTGCACGATCGTCGCAATATCGTCCGTAGCCAGTTTGGCCGGACGCTTCGGTTCCTCTTTTGACGACGTCGACACAACCGGCTTGGACTTCGGGGTCGGCTCCAGCGCTCGAGTCGGTCGCGAGACTGTTTGTTGTGTCACCGAAGCCGTTTGTTGCAGGGTCGTCATCCGGGACATGAGGTACACGATGACAGCAATCGCCACGATCAACAACACCGCAATAATCGCCAGAAGCAGGTATATCATCTTTTTTTCGCTACGCTTGTCTACATAATCACTCATTCTTAATTCCTCCATTTCAGTACTCAACTTCTTGCTCCATCATACCAACGGCTCGGTGCATCTCTCTCAAAAGAATCGGATTGGCCTTGATCAGCATTGCCAATCCCTCCGGAGAGAGTTTCTCTTTTATGTAAAGGGTTTTGACTTTTTTCCAGAGCCCTTCAACTTTTTTTAGCTGCGTCTTGATCTTAGGATTACTCACCTTGGGCAGCCCCATTTTGGTATCTCCGTGTATCAGCCCCCGTAACGATGATTCAAACAGCGCGATCGTCTGAAGCATTTTTTGCTTCTGTTTTGCACTTCCCAGCTTTTGCCAGAGGAGTTTCTCTTTGCTCATCTTCTGCGTCAGCATCCGTTGTCGACCGGCCACATTCACCACGCGCAGGCGTGCTTTCTGGAGCGGGTCCTGTGTGGTGTCACTCTGCTCATAGATTTTGACGAGGCGATCGGAGGCTGTGAGCAAAGTATGCTCATGCTTCAAAATGTACAACAGTGCGGCTTTGTCCTTGCCACGTGTTTCTGATAACGTTTGCACCTGTTTGGCAAATGGTTGCCACAGAGTAATGATTTTCTTGATCTGCACCAGTGCTTTTTTATCTTTGGTTGGTGGAACGCCCTTGTTCTTGTCCCCTTTGACGAACAATACAATCGCGCGGGCATACTCCTTACGGTATGTCTGCATCGCCATGCAGCTCTTCTCCCGATTTAAACCCAGAGCACACTGCAATGCCAACTTACTGATCCGCTGCGTCAACATCCGCTGTTTCCCCGAAATATTCACCAGCTTGCGCAAAACATTTTTTTCCTCAACAAAAGCACCGACAATCGAAGAGAGCCGACGACGGAGCTTCTGGCGAACAATCGAACGGGTGTAGAGTTTGACGGCTGTGTTCATCTCCTTCATCAGGGTATCGAGACCGGACACCGCATGATACAGTTCGCTTCTCTGCGCCATAGCCTGGTCAAAGATGCGCTGCTTCAGCTTCCATAACGCTTGCACTTTTTCAAGCTGGTCTCGAATATCCGGAAGGGTTGTTTTCACAAGGTGGAGTTGAGCATCCCCGCCAGTCAGTCCCCGAAGGGTTCGCCCGAACAAAGTGCGTGAGGTGTTGAAGTCTTTCATGTACGGTGTCCGGTCGCTGGAGGCAGCCATGGCTGCGATCAAAAGATCTTTGGCCATCCGCTGAGTCAGCATCCGCTGCTTCCCGGCCAGGTTGATATTGGTGGCCATTTTCAGCCCTCTGTTTGCCGGGTCATTCGAAAGAGCTGTGTACATATAAACTGCTTTGTTCATCTCTTTGAGGAGGATCAGATTTTTCTTGAGTACGACCTGATTGTAATCCTCGTCCGTCGCGCTGCCGTCAATGATAGACTGCGTCGAACGCTTGAACGGAGCGAAGAGCTTCGAGACTTTCTGAAGCTGTGCCTGGATCTTTGCATCCTTTACAGCTTCAAGCTTCAGATCTTTGTCACCCCCGATCAACCCTTTGAGCGTCTTGTCAAAGAGCTGCACATCACTGCTGAGTTTTTTACGATTGCTCTCTGCCTGATAATCCATCAGAATCAGAAGCGATTCTTTGGCCATCCGCTGGGTTAGCATCCTCTGCTTCCCAGCCAGATCGATCGTGATCCCCAGTGCCTTGTCGCTGATGGCAAACAACAGTGTCTGCCCCAGAAGAAAGAAAACTACAAAAAATTTCATCTACGATCCCTACATTTTCGGCTTCAGTGTCGTGAAGCCCAGCACTTGCCAATATTGCATACCGCCTCGGTAATAGAGGATTTTCGATTTGGGATAGCCTAACTTCAGGAGGTTTTGAATCGCGAGGTTGCCCTGCTGACACCAGGGGCCATTGTCAAAGACGACCATCCGCTGTGCATGCTCAAAATTCCATCCTCCCGCTATTTTTTCCGCCCCAAGAAGCGGTAACAACTTATCGATATACCGATTTCCGTTGGCTTTGGAAAAAATGGAAAAAGGGATATTAACGGCACCGGGAATCGTCCCCTGCTTGTACCACTTTGGCATACGGGCATCGATCAGCACCCCGCGATTGGTCGAGACGTCCTCTTTCATAAAGCGGATCAACTCCAGCTCCCCGACCGTCGTCATCCCCGGAACCGCCTCAAACGG
>WFSU01000078.1 GCA_015485845.1 Nitratifractor sp.
CGTCGATCGCTGCGCCGCCCAGGAGCATCTCTTTGTACGTAAAGTTAATGTCTTCAACGGCGGCTACGGCGTCAAGCACCTTGATAGCTTCATCGACGATTTCCGGGCCAATGCCATCCCCTTTGATCACGCCGATTGTATAATTTTGACTCATGCAGCCCCCTTTTCGGCGATCTCTTTCTGGGCATAGGCAATAAGCCCACCAGCATCCACCAACTCCTGCATAAAGGGAGGAATCGGGGTAAATTTGTACGTTTTCCCCTGCGTTTCGTTGATGATTTCACCCGTATTCATATCGATGCGGACGGTATCCCCTTCGGCGATCTCATTCGCTTCGGGGAGTTCAAAGATCGGTAAGCCCATATTGAACGCATTGCGGTAAAAAATCCGGGCAAAACTCGGCGCAATCACCGCCGCAACCCCGGCGGCCTTAAGCGCGATAGGGCATGCTCTCGAGAACTGCCGCTGCCGAAATTGACCCCGGCGACAATGAGATCCCCCGGCGCCATTTTGGCGACAAATTCCGGGTCGGCATCTTCCATCACGTGCTGGGCCAACTCCGAGGGCTCACTGGTATTGAGATATCGTGCCGCGATGATCAGATCGGTGTCGATGTGATCACCGAATTTCCACACTTTTCCTTGCAAATTGGATCCTTTTTGGTGGGGTTTCCCCTGTGTAAATTTCCGCGATTATAGCCAAATAGAGCCAAAAATACCAAGCGGGCAGCACACAACAGGGCACCTCTTAGCCTGATTTCGGTATAATCCGCGTTATTTACTATCCACATAAACGGTGAGACCCAAGGAGCGCAAATACATGGCAGCCAAAGAGAGTATGAAAAAGATCGAAGCGTTGTTTCAGTCCAAGAAAAAGGGTGAAATGGTCACCTTTGAAAACATTGCCAAAGAGTTCGACAAACAGATCACCGCTGCGCAAGCCAAAAAAATCGCCAAAATGGCGCAGGAAAAAAACATCAAGATCGCTTCATCCTCCGAGTATGCCAAGCATCTGACCGTCAACGAAAATCGTCGGCAAGCCGCTGCCCGTAAGCGCCAGATGGAAAACAACCTCGAAGAAGAGTTTGACATGACCAAGGAGAAGGAGCTCCTCGAGTGGAGCCGCTCCGACTCTCCGGTGCGGATGTACCTCCGGGAAATGGGCAAGATCCCCCTCCTGACCAAAGAGGAAGAAGTCGAACTGAGCAAACAGATCGAAGAGGGCGAAGACATCATCGTCGATGCCATCTGTTCCGTCCCCTACCTCATCGACTACATCCTCAACTACAAAGAACCCCTCCTCAACCGCGAACGCCGGGTCAAAGAACTCTTCAAAAGCTTCGAAGAGAGTGGCAACGACGATGACGATGGCGAGGGAGAAGGTGAAAGCAACCCCGCCGATACCAAGCGGGTCAATCAGGTGGTCGAGAGCTTCAACTATCTGGAAAAGACCAAAAAAGACTGGCTCCGAGCGCGCAATGAGATGAATAAAGTGATCGAAAGTGACCCGGACAATACTGAAAAGATTTTCCACGAACGCCTCAAGGTCGGCTTCAAAAAAGATCAACTCAAACTCGCACTCCTCAACCTCGGTCCCACCTCCAAGCTCATCAACGAACTGGTTAAAGCAATGGAAACCGCCCTCAAAAGCGATGACGGGTTTGACAAAGAGCTCAAGCGCCTCGAGTACAAGCTCCAACTCTTCAATGACCAGCTTCGTGCCAACCACGAAAAGCTCCTCACCAACATCATAAAAATGTCCAAAGACGACATCATCAACGCCGTCCCTGAAACGACAATGGTGAGCACGTACGTCGAAATCAAAAAACTTTTCGAAACCCGCGAGGCCAGTAAAAACAGCTTCAACCTCGACCCCAAGAAACTCGAAGAGATTCTTAATCAGATCCGCATCGGTAAAGCAAAAAGTGAAAAAGCAAAAGCCCGCATGGCCAAGTCCAACCTCCGACTCGTTGTCTCGATCGCCAAGCGTTACACCAACCGGGGATTGCCGTTTTTGGATCTCATCCAGGAGGGGAATATCGGTTTGATGAAGGCGGTCGATAAGTTTGAGTATCAGAAGGGGTACAAATTCTCCACCTACGCTACTTGGTGGATCCGTCAGGCGATTAGCCGCGCCATCGCCGACCAGGCACGCACGATTCGGATTCCGATTCACATGATTGAGACCATCAACCGGATCAACAAAATCATCCGTAAACACCTTCAAGAGACCGGCAAAGAACCTGATCTTGAGACCATCGGCAAAGAAGTCGGTCTCAGCGTCGACAAGGTCAAAAACGTCATCAAAATCACCAAAGAACCCGTCAGCCTTGAAACCCCGGTCGGAGATGAGGACGATGGGCGCTTCGGCGACTTCATCGAGGACAAAAACACCCTCAGCCCCACCGATGTGGTGATGAACGACGACTTGAACAACCAGATCGATGAAGTACTCGACCAGCTCAATGAGCGGGAGCAAGCCGTCGTGAGGATGCGTTTCGGTCTGCTCAACGACATGAGCGACCGCACTCTCGAAGAGATCGGCAAAGAGCTCAACGTCACCCGCGAGCGCGTCCGCCAAATCGAAAGCAGCGCGATCAAGAAGCTCAAGCATCCCAAGGTGGGACGCAAATTGAAAAATTATATCGAAGAGTAAATGCACCCTTCTCCACAATTTTTTACCCTTATTATCGGCACAGAGATTCTCAATCGTCGTAGAGCGGACAAACATTTTGATTTCGTAAGCCAACAGCTCCTCTTACGAGGACACAAACTCACCGGCTCGTTCATCATCGAAGACGATCCGGCGCTCATCGTCCAGACGATCCGCTTCATCGCTTCGCAACCGGGGGCTGTGCTCTTTAGCTTTGGAGGAATCGGTTCTACGCCGGATGATTATACTCGCAAATGTGCCGCCATCGCCCTGCGGGACGGTACCCTCCATACCCACGAAGAAGCTCGCTCCATCATTGCCGAGCGAATCAAGACGCTTGACATCCCCAACGGTCGCTACCCGCTCCAGATGGCCGAACTCCCCAACGGCGCCAAGCTGCTGGCCAATCCGGTCAACCAGATGCCCGCTTTTTACCTCGATGATCGCTACTTTTTCATGCCCGGTTTCCCTGAGATGAGCCACCCGATGGTTGAGCATATTTTAGATACCTATTTTGATGATGCCCACCCGATGCACCGCCTTACCCTCACCGCCCTTTGCCGGGAAACCGAATTGATCGAAGTGATGGAACAGATGCCAAAAGGGGTCGAATTTTCCTCCCTTCCCAAGCTTTACTCCGATGGCTACCGTACTACTATTTCCGTGGCCTCACAAGACAGAGATCTGGCTGAGAAGGCTTTTGTCCAGTACCAGCGCTACCTCGACGAACAGGCTATCCCCTACTCCCTGAACGATGAAGGTTGAGATTACCCACCACCGCTTCGATGACGGTGTCCATGCGTTTGATTATACCCTCCACCGCAAACCCCGTCTCAAGCACCGCTACATCCGTATCCGAAATGCCCACCCCATCATTTCTGTTTCCAAACGAACCCCCTTGGATATGCTTGAGGCCTTCATCGCCGATCACGCAAAGTGGATCACCCGCCAACTGGAAAAATCTTCTACACATATCACCGATTTGACCCAGCCGGATGCTGTCGTCGTATGGCAGGGAGAGCACCTACCCGTCATAACCCAAACCGGCAAGCACAACCGACTCGATCTCAACCAGCATACCGCACACTTCACCCTCAAAGATCCCCCCACACATGCGACACTCCTCTCCCTTCTTCAGAATTATTACAAAACCCATGCACCAAGCTATCTCCTCCCCCGCGTAGATCATTGGGCCGCCATCATGGATCTTCACCCCACACACGTCGGATTCCGTCGAGCCCGTACCCGCTGGGGGAGCTGCTCAGTGCGAAACAGTCTCTCGCTTAACATCTACCTGATGATGCTTCCAGACGACTTGATTAATTATGTTATCGTCCATGAGTTAGCACATATCCAACACAAAAATCACGGTAAAAACTTTTGGGGTCTTGTAGAAACCTACCTCCCAGATTGGAAAAGTCGACGTAAGCTAATACGAAATTACGAAAAATACCTCCCTCAAAACTTCTAATTTCTAATTTCTAATTTCTAATTCTTATTTCCTATGGTACAATTTCACCCAACTAACTCACCCAAAAGGAATCCCCATGGATATCACCAAAATCGGTCACGGCGACAATCCTGATGCCGTCCTCGCCATCATCGAAGTTCCCCTCAACTCCAATATCAAGTATGAACTCGACAAAGACTCCGGTGCGATCTTCGTCGACCGTGTCCTCTACTCGGCGGTTCATTACCCTGCCAACTACGGTTTTGTCGCCAACACCCTCAGCGACGACGGCGATCCGGCCGATATCCTGGTATTGGGTCAATCCCCTCTCCAGGCCGGTTCGGTCATCAAATGCCGCCTTGTCGGCGTCCTCATGACCGAAGACGAAAGCGGTGGTGACGAGAAACTCCTCGCTGTCCCCACGACCAAGATCGACCCGACCTATGCCGACATCCAGGATCTGAGCGATGTTCCCCAGGCTACCCTCGATCGCATTCAGAACTTCTTCGAGACTTACAAAGCACTTGAGCCTAACAAATGGGTCAAAGTGACTGGATTCGAGGGGAAGAAAAAAGCAACCGAGATTCTCGACAAAGCGATCGCGAACTATAAAGCGTAGGTTTTCGCGTAGGGTGTGCAATTGTACACCAAAATCGCAACGCGATTATCAAATTATCCCCATAATATAACCGTGTAAAGGTGCGCAATTGCGCACCCTACAACCAACCAATCACCACCATCCACCATCCACCAAACGCGACTGAAGTCGCGTCCCCAATATACCAATATACCAATACACTATTTACCATCCTTACACAATTTTACGCTAAAATAACCCCATTATCACTAAGGATATACGATGAACTACCAAAAAATCTTCGGTTTGGTCTTTTTGATCTATGCACTCGGCTGGAGCATCGAGGCGACATTTTGAGTAAGCACCTCACCAAAGCCAGGCGGATCACACCGCGTAAACCCCGCTGGATACGCTCGGGCAAGCTCCTTTATCTGTTCCTCATCCCTCTGTTTGTCTCGACGGTGATTGCATTGGTGAGCGGGGACTACAGACACTTCCTCAAGAACGGCATCGGATTTGTCCTGTTGCTCGCTGCCGCAGCCGCTACGGCCAGAGGGATCACGCAGGAAGCGGCCTATCATGAGACCATCATCACCCGTGCCCCCAGAGTCCCGTACAAAGCAATGGCGATGATGCTGTTGGGAATCACCGTCGTCTACCTCGCGTATGTGGCCGGGGACAAACCACTCCTCTCTTCCCTTTTTGTCGGAATCCTCGCCTCGGCAGGGTATGGGCTCTACTACGGCCTTGACCCCCGTCGGGACAAACTCCCCGACATGGGCGACATCAACCCTGAACTCGTCCTCCAGACCCTCAACGAAGCCCGGAACAAACTGGCCGAAGCCGAAGCAAGCAACGCCCGGATCACCGACCGAATCCTCCGGGACAAGATTAACCACGCCATCGAGCAAGCCCATCTCATCCTCGAGA
>WFSU01000079.1 GCA_015485845.1 Nitratifractor sp.
ATCGTGAATCCCGGGTCGTATTGAGAATTATCACCGCACCAACAAATAGTCTGAACATTCAGATTATTTGTTGGTGTGCAATTGCACACCCTTGCGTGATAGCCTATGCCCTCAGCGCCTCCGCAATCAATTCAATCGGATTCTTGACCACCACATCCACATCCGCCTGATGCAGCGAGTTACCAATCTGCATCCGGCAGGCGCTGCATTCTGCACTCACAACCTGGGCTCCGGTTTCGGCGATCATGGCCGCTTTAGGCGCTCCGGCGGCTTCGGCGAGGTGGTGTTTTTCCGTCTGCATCGTTACACCCCCAAACCCGCAGCAGCGGTCGGGGTCGCTCATCTCGACCATCTCGTAGTTCTGGGAGAGGAGGGTGCGGGGTTCTTCGCGGATGTCCTGTACTTTGGCCGCGTGGCACGCGTCGTGGTAGGTGACGGTGGTAGGCATCTGCACCCCTTTGGCTGCGAGGCGCTCGGTGAGGTCGGTGTGCTTCTCGAGCCACTCGGTCGCCATGAAGATCTTTTTGTTGAGGGTACGGGCGCGATCGGCCCAGTCATCCATCCCCTGATTGCGGAAAAACACTTCCCAGTCATGGCTGATCATCGCCGAGCAGGTCGCCTCAGGGACGATCATCGCCTCGATCTCATCGAAAAACGTCTCAAAATACTCGATGTTCTGTTTGGTCAGTGTCTCGACGGTGTAAAAGTCCCCGGTGAAATACGCCGGAGCCGAGCAGCACATTTGCTGTTTGGGGATAAACGCATCGATCTCGAGGGTTTCGAGGATCTCCATGAGGCCATCACCGACGGTGGTGTAGTTGTAGTTGGCCAGGCACCCGATGAAGATCGCGACGCGGCGCTTGCCACCGTGGGGGGTCTCTTCGGGGTAGGTGTTGAGGAAGCTGGTCTTGGAGAGGCTGGGGAGCAGACGGCCGCTCTTGATGATGGGCATCTTGAAACGGGGGATCATCCCGCCGCGTACCGGCTCATCGGCAAAGGCACAGGTCTTGAACGTGTAGCCAAGCTTCATCATCAAATCCATCAGCCACCGATGGCGCAAGAGGGTGAAGAACAGGCGCTTGAACCACGCGATCCCAAATGTGTCGGCGATCTCTTTGCGCACCTGCTCGATCACCATATCGGTGGGCAGGTCGTTGGGGCACACATCGGTACACGCCGTACAGAGGAAACAACTCTCGAAGATATCCTTAGCTGTCTTGTCCAGCTCGATCTCACCGTTCTGGTATGCACCAAGCAGGTCGATGAATCCCCGGGGAGAAGTGGTCTCATCGGGGTGGATCATGTGGATCGTGCAACCGGGGATGCATTTCCCGCATTTGATGCATTCGTCACTGGTATCGGTGTATTGAAAAGGATTGGAAGTTTCCACGATAATCGGTTCCTATTGTTTTCTATTGAGTTAGGGCGATTTTATCCAAATTTATATTTGGTAGCGCTCATGCTACAAAGGCAAGTAGATTTTATCCACCAGTTCTCCATACTCACTCTGGGCATCGCTGTCGATTGTGATCCCGCCTCCGGATTTGTACACGAGGCGATCGTCCTGCTGTTCGACGAAGCGGATCATGATTCCTGATCGGAGGCTCTCTCCGTCAAATACGCCGAATACTCCAGTGTAAAAGCCCCGATCGTAGGTTTCAACGTCGTTAATGATTGCTACGGTGCTCCGCTTGGGGGTGCCGGAGATCGAGCCGGCGGGGGTGAGGTGGTCGAGGAGATCGCCGATGCGGTCACGCCAGTCGGTGGGAAGTTGGGCGGTGATGCGGGAGCTGACTTGGAGGAGGTTTTTGTCTCCAGCACGGACCTGGTCGATGTAGCGAAACCGATCTACCCGAACGTGGGAGCCGACGATACCCAGGTCGTTGCGCATCAGATCGACGATCATGACGTGCTCGGCCATCTCCTTGGGATTGGAGAGGATCGTCTCAGCAGCATCAGGGAGGTGGGCGTCGATGGTACCTTTCATGGGGTAGGTGGCGATGGTGTCCCCATTGATTTCAATGAACCGTTCCGGGGAGAAGCAGGTAAAAAGCTCCGGGACGTGGAGCTTGAACTTCGCCCGGGAATAGCGGAAAATCTCCTCAAGGCTCAGATCGGTCTCGATCGGGGTTTGGCAGGTGAGATTGAGCAGGTAGGTGTTGCCGGCGCGGATCTGTTCGAGGATGCGGTTGAGTTTGGTTTGGTACGTGCCAAAGGGCGCAGGGTGTTTGGCAAATGTATATCCATTTTTCCGTTTGCGTACCGGATAGTTGCGCCATTCTTCGAGTTTGTAGAGGATGCCGTCTTTGTCCACCTCATCAAGCGGCTTAGCATACACTTTTGTTTTGTCGAACGAGAGGAAAAAGAGAAACGGGGTGCGCGAGCGACCGAGACGGTTAATAGTATCAAAACCTGCCTGCATAGAAAGCCAGTTCATCGACCCACCCCGTAGGTCGGGGTCTCCCGACCCCGACATGCGATAGACAAGCTAAGAAAATTCATGTGCACAATCCAAGTGGTGTCGGGGTGAGGCACCCCGACCTACGTGTCCAATAAGAGATGCTTGAGGATCGCCATCCGTACATACACGCCATTGGTCACCTGATCGAGCACGAGAGAACGGGGATCGTCGAGGATCGCGTCGCTGATGTCGATGTTGCGCATCACGGGGCCCGGGTGCATGATCATGATGGAGCGATCGGCGAGGAGATCCTCGGTGATGCAGTAGTGACGGGCGTACTCAGCGTAATCTTCGAAGATTGGCTTGGCATGTCGCTCGAGCTGGGCACGGAGGCTCATGATCACTTCTACCTTGTCGAGCACCTCTTCGATCCGCTCAGTTCGAGGCAGATCGGTCTCGGGCATAAAAGGCTCAGGAGCCACGAGGGTGATCTCCATTCCCATCCGCCGCAGCAGCCGGATATCGCTGGCCGCGACCCGGGAGTTGGCGATGTCGCCGACGATGGCGATCTTTTTGCCCGCAACACCTCCCTCGTCGGCAAAGTACTCTTCGAGGGTAAAGAGATCGAGCAGTGCCTGGGTGGGGTGGGCGTAGTTACCTGCACCGGCATTGATCACCGGGGTCATCTCCATCTCGGCCAGCAGGCTGGGAGTGGTGTTTTCACTGTGGCGGATGATGACACCATCAGGCTCCATTGCACAGAGGTTGGCGAAGGTGTCTTCGAGTGATTCCCCTTTTTTGGTCGAAGAGCGGGAAGGATCGAGATGCACTACGGCTGCTCCGAGGCGTTTGGCCGCCACTTCAAATGAGCTACGGGTGCGGGTGGAGGCTTCGAAAAAGAGGGTGATGAGGAGTTTGTCTTTGAGGAGTCGTGGGGGGCGTTTGGCCTTGAATCGACGAGCGTCGGCGAAGATCGCGGCGATATCCCGGTCAGAGAAATCATTGGTATCGATGAGGTGCTGCATGGCAAGAACTCTTTATAGTGAATTTTGTAATTATAGCAGGTGTTTTTTCATTTTGGTTTTTAGTGTATAATTGGAGAGAATAAGTTATCAAGGAAGAGACGTTGCCCAAGATTCAAGAAGAGATCGAGACAGAGATTGTGCTGGACGAACCGCCGATGTATCGGGTGGTACTGCACAACGATGACTATACGACGATGGAGTTTGTCGTCCATATTTTGACGACGATCTTTCATAAGAGTGAGCAGGAGAGTGAGCGGATCATGCTCGATGTGCACAAGAAGGGCAAAGGGATCTGCGGGGTTTACACCCGTGAGATTGCCCAGACCAAAGTGGAGCAGGTTAAGGTTTTGGCCAAGCAGAACCAGTTTCCGTTGCTGGCCACGTATGAGATCGATGAGTAGGAGGGTGCAATGATCAGTATAGAATTGAACGGAGTTTTTTCGCAGGCGGTCGAATATGCCAAAGCCAAGCACCATGAGTACCTGACGGTCGAGCATATCTTTTGGTCGATTCTCCAGAGCAGTGATGGCGAAGAGATCCTCACGGCACTTGGTGCGGATCTTGATGCGCTGGTCTCCGAGACGCTTGCCCATCTCGATCGCAGCGTCCCGACCCTCTCCGAACCGGGGGATCCCATCGAGACCGTTGCCCTCTCGCACGTCATCAATGATATGATGAACCACATCCACGCTGCCGGGCAGCGGGAAGCGACGATTGGTGACATGCTGGCGGCTCTGAGTGGTCAGAAAGAGACCCATGTGGCTTTTTGGCTCCGCAAAGCCGGGATCGAGCGGGTGGATATCCTCGAGTTTATCTCCCACCCGATTGGGGACAAATCCTCAGATCCGAAAGAAAAAGAGAAAAGCCCCCATCCCAATCTCGATAACTTTACGATTGAGTTGGTCGCACTGGCACAGAATGACAAAATCGATCCGGTGATTGGTCGGGAAGAAGAGATCGAGCGGGTGATGCAAACGCTGGTGCGCCGCAAGAAGAACAACCCCCTCCTCGTCGGAGAACCCGGTGTGGGCAAAACCGCTATCGCCGAGGGACTGGCACTCGGGATCGCCGAAGGTACCGTCCCCGAAGTCCTCAAAGATGCCCGAATTTATGCGTTGGAGATGGGGGCACTGGTGGCTGGGACGAAATTTCGCGGAGATTTTGAAAAGCGCCTCAAGGGGGTGATTGACGAGCTCAAAGCCCTGCCCGATGCGATCATCTTCATCGACGAGATCCATACATTGGTGGGAGCAGGCAGCACTGGCGGCGGGAGCATGGATGCAAGCAACATCCTCAAGCCTGCGCTGGCTCGGGGCGATATCCGCTGCATCGGAGCGACAACGTACGCCGAATACCGCAATTTTTTCGACAAGGACAAAGCCCTCTCCCGGCGTTTTGCCAAAGTTGATGTCCCCGAACCCTCCATCGAAGATACCTACAAAATCCTCAAAGGAGTCCAACACAAATACGAAGCGCACCACGAGATCGCTTTCAGCGACAAAGCGTTACACACAGCAATTGATCTGAGTGTTAAGTACATCCACGACCGGTTCCTCCCCGACAAGGCAATGGACATCATCGATGAGGTGGGGGCACACTTTATGCTGCATGGCAAAAAGCATATGGAAGTCACCTCTGCCGAGATCGCCAAAGGGGTAGCACGGATGCTCAAGCTTCCGGACAGCACGATTGATGTGGACGATACCGCCATGCTTGCGACACTCGAAGAGGATTTGCAAGAGCGGATCATCGATCAGGACGAAGCGATCCATGCACTGGTGCGCTCCATCAAGCGCTCCTATGCCGGGCTCAACCGTGAAAACAGTCCGATCGGCAGCTTCCTGTTTGTCGGTCCTACCGGCGTGGGAAAAACCGCACTGGCCACCGCACTGGCCGAGACGATGGAAGTGCATTTCGAACGGCTCGACATGAGTGAATACATGGAACCCCATGCGGTGAGCCGCCTCATCGGAGCCCCTCCGGGGTATGTCGGGTTTGAGCAGGGGGGATTGTTGACCGAGATGATCAAGAAACATCCCCACACTGTTCTGCTCCTTGACGAGATTGAAAAGGCACATCCGGATACCATGAACATCCTTCTGCAGGTCATGGATGGAGCCAAGTTGACCGACAACAACGGCATCGTGAGTGATTTCAAAAACGTCATTCTGATCCTCACCTCCAACATCGGCACCAAAGAGGCTAACGTCATGGGCTTTGCCAAAGATAGTTCCGCCAAAACGGAACGCGCACTCAAGGATTTCTTTGCTCCGGAGTTCCGCAACCGCCTGAGCGCGACAATCGAGTTCAAACCGCTCAGTCTCGAAGCGCTTGAGCAAATCGTGCAGATCGAAGTGGGACGGCTCAATGAGCAACTTGCCTCCAAACAGATCACCGTCAAAGTGGCCAAAGCTGCCCGGAAATACCTCGCCAAAGAGGGGCATGATCCCCAGTACGGTGCCCGCCACATCGCCCGGGTAATCGATGAGAAGGTCAAAGAACCTCTCACAGATGAAATTCTCTTCGGTGCACTTAAAAAAGGTGGCAAAGTCAAAGTTGATTACGCAGACGATACCCTGAAGTTTGACTTCAAGCCCCTTTGATTACCGTCGTCTTATGAGTGAAACCGTCATGATTCTCCCCCTGGAGAAAAACCCGGAAACTTTCCCTGATCCGAGCAACGCTTCAGTAGAGGGGCTGCTGGCATGGGGCGGAGACTTGACCCCCGAACGGCTCCTCGCCGCGTATGCTCAAGGGATCTTTCCGTGGTTCAATGCCGATGATCCCATCCTTTGGTGGTCGCCCGATCCGCGCCTCGTCCTCTATCCCGACGACCTCAAACTCTCCAAATCGTTCCGACGTGTGCTGCGCAACGGGGCGTATGAAGTGAAGTTTGATCACGACTTTTCTTCCGTCATCCGTGCCTGCGGCCAGATCCCTCGCCCCGGACAGGAGGGGACGTGGCTCCATCCACAGATGCAGGAAGCCTACATCGAGCTTCACCGGCGTGGGTTTGCCCACAGTATCGAGACCTATATGGAGGGGGAGCTGGTCGGCGGATTGTACGGCCTTGCCATGGGTAAAGCCTTTTTCGGTGAGTCGATGTTTGCCCGCCGCCCCAATGCTTCCAAAATTGCCCTCACCGCGCTAAGGGGTGTCTTAGCCGCAAAAAGTTATGATTTTATCGACTGCCAGGTCGAAACGGATCACCTGGTTCGGATGGGAGCCGTGACAGTACCGCGAGAGCGCTTTCTGTCTGAGCTTTCCTCTGCACTGATCCCCCCCGGTGACGTGGGCTCGTGGGCAGATTACACATGGGAGTATGATCATGAAAGCCAATAATATCGGGTATTCATTGTGGTTGGATTTTATCGAGCGGGATTTTTTGAAGCACGATTTTCCGGCTTTGTTGGATCGAGGAGCGGTGAATGGCGCGACCAGTAACCCGTCGATTTTTGCCAACGCGTTGACGACATCACCGGCATACAAAGAGGCACTGTCGATGCTGGCTGATGCAACTCCCAAGGCTAAGTACGAGGCGTTAGCGATCGAGGATATCCGCACGGCGGCGCAGGAGTTACGACCCGCATATGACCGGGGGAGCGAAGGATACATCAGCATCGAAGTCGATCCTTTCCTCTCGGACGATACCGAGGCGACGCTGGCCGAGGCTCGCCGACTGTTCAAAGCGATCGGTGAGCCTAATGTGATGATCAAAATCCCGGCGACCGAAGCAGGGTATCCCGTGATGCAGGCGCTCCTCAGTGACGGTATCAGCGTCAATGCCACGCTGGTGTTTGCTCCGGAGCAGGCGAAGCGGTGTCTGAAAGTGATGAAGGTCGGTATCGATGAATTTGAAAACACCGGCGGTGAGCGGGTCGAGGCAGTAATTTCGGTCTTTGTCAGCCGCTTTGACCGGATGCTCGATACGACGCTGGAGGCAAAAGGTCTCCCCACAGCTCAGACCGGCATCATGAACGCGGCGCGTATCTACTATACGGTCGAGCAGAATCGCACACCGAGTATCCAGACTCTTTTTGCCAGCACGGGGGTCAAAGGGGACAATCTGCCGGCCGACTATTACCTTCAGACCCTCTGTGCTCCCCACGCAATCAACACGGCGCCACTGGCGACCATCGAAGCGGCGCTGGCCAATACCCTGCCCAGCGACTCTACGCTCCCCAGTCTGGATGAGATTGATGCATTTTTTGCACAATTGGCCGAAGCGGGGATCGAAATGGATGCCGTCTACGAGCAATTACTGAACGAAGGATTGGCAGCGTTCGAGGAAGCATTTTCCCAGATGCTTTCGGCGCTGGAATAGCCGATGGAAAAGCGTCTCAAGCTCTACCTCAACAGTCTCGTTGCCAACAGCGGGAGTGACCTCCATTTGAAGTCCGGTTCGCATGTCCGTGTGCGTGTCCATGGCGTCCTCAAAAAACTCGGAGATGATCTTCTATCAAGTGAGCAGATCGATCAGCTGGCACAGGTAATTACCTCCAAAGCACAGTATCAAAAATTGCAGCAGGAACGTTCGGTTGACTTCACGTATGTGCTGGATGCCATGAGTCGTTTCCGTGTCAATATTTTTTTCCAAATGGATGGGTTGAGTGCGGTCTTCCGGATCATCCCGGTGGAAATCCCGACGCTGGAAAAACTGGAATTGCCGAAAGTAATCGGAACCTTTGCTGAGATCCCCCGAGGATTGGTACTGGTTACCGGAGTGACCGGAAGCGGAAAATCTACGACGTTGGCTGCCTTGACCAATCGGATCAATGAAACCAGTCCCAAGCATATCATTACTCTTGAAGACCCCATTGAATTCGTCCACCGTGACAACAAAGCATTGATCAACCAGCGGTCGGTCGGGGAAGACACTAATTCCTTTGGGGATGCCCTGCGAGCCGCTCTGCGCGAAGACCCCGACATCATCCTTGTCGGGGAGATCCGGGATCTCGAGACGATCGATCTGGCATTGCACGCGGCCAATACCGGGCACCTTGTCTTTTCGACCCTCCATACCCTTGATGCCAAAGAGACAATCAACCGAATTATCGGTATGTTTGCCAAGGAAGAGCAGAATCGCGTACGTGGAGCGCTTGCTTCTGTACTGGCCGGGGTGATTTCTCAACGACTGGTACCGACGATTTCGGGAGAGCGTACGGCGGTGATCGAAGTGCTGGTACGGACGTCACGGATGGCAGAAATGATTGCTGAGGGTCGGGACATGGAGATTCCGGATGTCATCAAAGAAGGAAAGGACATTTACGGCTCCCAGACCTTTGATCAGCATTTGCTGGACTTGATCGATCAGCGGAAAATTACCGAAGAGACGGCACTGGAATATGCGACAAGCCCCTCCGATCTGAGACTGAAACTTCAGGGAATCGGTCGAGGAGGCACTGCTTCTGCCCGGCTCGAAGATGCTACCCAACTCGATGCATTCGATTTGATGGAAGAGGACGATTAGGGGGGTCTCAGCCTCCAGATGGTATAATCCCGTCCCAATTTCAACAAAGGATAGACATGTTAGAAGGCATCATTAGAGAGAGTATCGGCAAGAGCAACGCTAAGCAGCTCAAACGAGATGGTTATCTGATCGCTAACATCTATGCTAAAGGGCTGGACAATGTCCACGCAGCCTTTAAGCGGGGTGAATTCATCAGAACCGTACGCAACAAAGAAACCCTGGCGTTTCCCGTCAAAGTAGGCGACAAGGAATTTAATGTTGTGATCCAGGAGTATCAACTCCATCCGGTTAACGGAGACATTACCCACGTCGATCTTCGAATTGCCGTCCCCGGCCAGGTAACCGACTACCTCGTACCTGTTCGTACTGTCGGTGTCCCCAAAGGGCTCAAGAACAAAGGGGTTCTCGTCATCACCAAGCGTCGTCTCAAAGTGCGTGGCGCGATCGAGAATGTTCCCCATAATTACACCCTCGATGTCAGTGACCTCGATCGGGACGAATCGATCCTCGTACGGGACCTCGATGTCGCCGAAGGGTGCCGCATGATGGATCGCCCTCACGTATCCGTCTGTGGTGTGATCAAAGCACGCTAAATGACTCTCTACGTCGGCTTGGGCAATCCAGGATCGGCGTACGCGATGCACCGCCACAACATTGGCTGGCGGGTCATCGACCGTCTTGTCTCCGATATCGGAGCTCGAGATATCTCCAAATCTTCATTTCAGGGCGAACTCTATCGTCACGGCAATCTCTTTTTTCTTAAACCAACGACCTATATGAACCTTTCGGGCAAAAGTGTCCAAGCGGTCAAAAATTTTTTCAAAATTGATTCAGAAGATATTATTGTTATCCACGATGACATCGATCTCCCTTTCGGGGCGGTGCGATTCAAACAGGGGGGTGGTCATGGCGGTCACAACGGCCTGCGCTCGATCGATGAAATGATCGGACGCGACTACTACCGCATTCGGCTTGGCATCGGTAAACCGGAGTACAAAAGTCAGGTCGCCGATTATGTTTTGCACGATTTTTCAGCCGAAGAAACCCCTCACCTCGCGGAGATTATCCCTCATGCATCCGAGGCGGCGTTGGCACTGAACGAACGTGAACTCGATGACGTCCGCACCCACTTTTCCCGCAAGGGAATCGACCGGCTTCCCCCGTCTAATTAAATTTTCGCTAAAATCAATCACTTTTTTATACGGACAGACACATGCAGGTTGATTACCAAACACTCGCCGAACACTACGGTACCCCTCTCTATGTTTACGATTTCGATGCTATGGCGGAAAATTACCGCCGACTCAAAGAAGCATTTGCCGGACACAAGTCCCTCATCTCTTACGCGGTCAAAGCCAACTCGAATCTTTCTGTCGTTGCCCATTTTGCCCGGCAGGGTGCCGGAGCGGACTGTGTGAGTATCGGGGAAGTTCAGCGGGCACTCACCGCCGGGGTCGATCGGTACAAAATCATCTTTTCCGGGGTCGGGAAGCGGGACGACGAGATCGAGACGGCATTGCGTGAGGGAATATTGCTGATTAACCTTGAGAGTGAAGCGGAGATGAAGCGGGTCGAAATGATCGCCAAACGCCTTGGCAAACAAGCGCGTATCTCGATCCGGGTCAATCCCAACGTCGATGCACAGACCCACCCCTATATCTCCACCGGACTGCACGAGAACAAGTTCGGCGTCGAGATCGATACGGCCAAACGGATGTACATTTTCGCCAAAAACTCCGAGCACCTTGATCCGATCGGGATTCATTTTCACATCGGATCTCAGCTGACCGATTTGGAGCCGATCCACGAGGCGACTCAGATTGTGGCCGATCTCGTACGATCACTGCATGCGATTGATGTGGAGATTAAATTCTTCGATGTCGGGGGCGGGTTGGGGGTGGTATATGACCACGAGACCCCTATTGATGTCCATGCGTATGCTGACATGATTACTGAAGCGATCCGAGGGATGGATTTGACGATCATGTGCGAGCCGGGGCGCTCGATGGTGGCCAATACCGGCGTGCTGTTGACCCGGGTACTGTATGAGAAAGAGAACGGGGACAAACGGTTCGTCATCGTGGATGCGGCGATGAACGATCTCATGCGCCCGACCCTTTATCAAGCCTACCACCGGATTGAATATCTTGGACAAAACCAGGAAAAGGCTACCGAGGCCGATATTGTCGGCCCCATTTGTGAAAGCGGTGACTGGTTCGGGAAAAAAGTACCGATACCTCCCACCGTGCACAACGATCTGATTGCCATTCACAGTGCCGGAGCATATGGTTTCACGATGGCGAGCAATTACAACACCCGGGGTCGCGCTGCCGAAGTCGCGATTGTATCGGGTACGGCACGTCTGATCCGGGATCGGGAAAATTTCGACGATCAGATTCGACTCGAAAAAGGGTACCTCAACACGAAAACCGAAGGATAAGACCATGACACTCGAGGATTTGCGTCGCTCAATCGACGGGATCGATGATCAACTGATTGAACTCTACAATCAGCGGATGCGCTACGTCAACGAAGTGGGACGGCTCAAAAACCGTACCGGTGCCCCCATCTATCGTCCGGAACGGGAGCAGGAGATCCTCGAACGCCTCAAGCATCGTAATCGGGAAAGCGAAGGAGTATTGAGTGATAATGCGATCGAAGCATTGTTCCTCGAATTGTTTGCCGTGGCACGCAATTTTGAACTCCCAGAGCAAATTGCGTTTCTCGGCCCAGAAGCAAGCTTTACCCATCAGGCAGCGGAGATCAAATTTGGAGCGCTGAGCAGTTATCTGCCCATCGGCAGTATCAAGGGGGTCTTTCGGGAAGTCTTTCGGGGGCAGGCTCGATTCGGTGTCGTGCCGATCGAAAACAGTTTCAACGGGATTGTTAATGATACCATCTCCTGCCTGAGTGACTACGACTTGAAGATCATCGCCGAAGTGATGATTGACATTCATCATGTCTTTGCAACCCGGGCAGAAGATACCCGTACCATCAAGCGGATCTACTCCAAAGATATTGCGTTTGGGCAGTGCAAACATTTTCTCGAGGATTTCGGATTGGATGAGGTGGAGCAGATCCCAGTCGAATCAACGGCCAAAGCCGCTCAGCTTGCCACCCAGGATCCCGAGTCGGCTGCGATCTGTGCCGAAGTCGCGGCCAAAATGTACCGCCTGCCGATCCGCTACAGCAACATCGAGGACAAAGGGGACAACCGGACACGTTTTTTTGTGATCAGTGATTTTGAGAATGCCCCGAGCGGGAACGATAAGACGACGATCCTCGTCCGCCTTCCAAACCGCCCCGGAGCGCTGGTGGATTTTTTGCTGGATTTCAGAGAGGAGTCAATCGACCTGACCAAGATCAAATCCCACATTGTTGAGGGGGTCTCAATCTTTTTCATCGAATTTGACGGTCACAAAGATGATGCTCCCATCAAACGGATTTTTGACAAACATGCCGGAGCGATCAAATTTCTTGGTTCGTATGTGAAAGAGGCAGATGACGTTTGAAAATTAGGAATGAGGAGCAGACGTGAAATTTAATGCAGAACTGGACAGTATCAAAACCTACGAAGCAGGCAAGCCGATCGAATTAGTTGTACGGGAGTTTGGCATCGCCCCCGAAGATGTGGTCAAATTGGCTTCCAACGAAAACCCCATAGGCACCAGCCCGGCAGCCAAACAGGTCATCATCGACCATGCGGACAAAGCCCATCTCTACCCCGATGACAGTATGTTTGAGCTCAAGGCACTCCTCTCTGAGCGCTTTGACGTCCCTGAAGAGTCGATCATCATCGGCGCGGGGAGTGATCAAGTGCTGGAATTTATCAGTCGGGCGAAACTGAACGCAACCAGCACAGTACTCATGAGCCAGGTGACCTTTGCCATGTATGAGATCTATGCCCGACAGGTGGGAGCAGAGATCCTGCGTACGCCCAGCTACGAACACCGTGTGGCGGAATTTCTTCCGATGATGGCAGAGCACGCCCCAGATGTCGTCTATGTCTGTACTCCCAACAACCCCACCGGTGATGCTATCAAGCACGATGACGTCATCCAAATCATCGAAGCGGCGGATCCTGAGACACTGGTGGTCATCGACGGTGCCTATATGGAGTATGCAGCGGCCAAAGATCCGGAGTATCAACTCGAGCCCAAAGATTTATTGTCCTATCCCAATGTCATCTATCTTGGGACATTTTCCAAAGCCTACGGATTGGGAGGCATGCGGGTCGGTTATGGTATCGCAAATCCCGAAATCATCCGGGCGCTTTACAAAATGCGTCCGCCATTCAATATCTCCAGCCTCTCGCTGGCGGCAGCAATTGCGGCCAGCCAGGATACTGCTTTTGTTTCAGAATCCATTGCCTTGCATCAGAAACAGATCGGACGGTATGAAGCTTTTGCCAAGGAACAGGATTTACGCTACATCGAGAGCTATACCAACTTTATCACGTATCTGTTTGATGCCCCTCACGATGCGACGCAGATTGCCGATACTCTTCTCCATCAAGGGGTTATCGTCCGCAATCTTGCTTCGTACGGTCTCAATGCGATCCGTATCACCATCGGAACAGCAGAGCAGAACGATCGTCTCTTTTCCGTCCTGACTGAGGTATTGCAGTGAAAGAAGCCACTATCCTCAAGCACACCGTTTCGGCAGATATCGGGGCATTGCCACTGGAGGATTTTAGCCGATTCAAAGAAAAAGTGATTATGATTAACACTTTAAAAGGTCTTGTCACCGACACTGACAAGGCAACCCTGAAGGCAATCGTCCGTGAAACGGAGGCAGATTTGACGGTCAAAACCCTCAAACATGCCCTCGAGATGATCGTCGAACAAGCGATAAAGCGAGTAACGACATGAACCTGAACAGCAAAACAACGGCCGAACTTGAAGCACTGGCAGAAAAGATACGTAAGCGTATTCTCGAAGTCGTGAGTGAAAATGGAGGGCACCTGAGCCCTTCTCTGGGAGCCACCGATTTGATCGTCGCGATGCATTCGGTCTTTGATCCTCAGAAGGATCCTTTCCTTTTCGATGTGTCACACCAGGCATATGCACACAAACTGATTACCGATCGATGGGAGCAATTTGAAACCCTGCGTCAATACGGAGGAATGTGTGGATACACCGACCCGGATGAGTCGCCCTCCGATTATTACAAAGCCGGGCACAGTTCCACTTCGATTTCTCTGGCTGTCGGTGCAGCTAAAGCGTTTGCCCTCAAAGGGGAAACCGATCGGATTCCGGTTGCTTTCATTGGAGACGGGAGTATGTCAGCTGGGATGGTCTACGAGGCACTCAACGAACTCGGAGAGCGTCAGTATCCTGTCGTCATCATTCTCAATGACAACGAAATGAGCATCTCGACTCCGATCGGAGCGATCAGCCGCTATCTTTCCCGTACGATGTCCGGTCCGGTTTACAGCAAGGTCAAAAAGGTCGTTAAAGACGGTCTTCACTCTATTTCGGCTGATGGGACGGCCTATGTCCTGAAACGGATCGATGAGTCGCTTCGGATTCTGACACCGGGTCTGTTGTTTGAAGAGCTGGGGATCAAGTACATTGGTCCCATCAACGGTCACGATATCGAGACCATCAAAGAGACACTGGAAATCGCCAAGGGGATGGGGCGTCCGGTCATCGTCCATGCCCAGACCACCAAAGGCAAGGGGTATGAGTATGCCGAAGGAGCTGAACTCTCCAAGGAGAAGTGGCACGGTGTCAGTGCGTTTGATGTCGCCAACGGGCAATCGGTCAAAAAAGGAGGGGTTGTTCCTGCAACGAAAATTTTTTCCGACACCCTCGTGAATCTGGCCAAAAATGATCCCAAAATTGTAGGGGTGACCGCTGCCATGCCGAGTGGAACCGGGATGAACGACCCGATGGAAGCTTTCCCGGATCGTTTCTGGGATGTGGCCATCGCAGAGCAGCATGCCGTCACCTCAATGGGACCATTGGCCAAAGAGGGGTTCAAACCCTTTTGTGCTATCTATTCCACTTTCCTGCAGCGTGGTTACGATCAAGTGATTCACGATATTGCACTGATGGATGTGGGGGTGAGTTTTGCGATCGACAGGGCGGGGATTGTGGGTGAGGATGGGGAGACCCATCAGGGAGCATTTGATATCTCCTACCTGCGTGCCATCCCCAACATGACCCTCGCCGCTCCGTACAATCGGACATCGCTTGAGAAAATCATAGCCTTTGCAGCTGAGTACGATCGTCCGTTTGCCTTTCGCTATCCGCGTGGAGCGTTTATCGCAGCAGATGAAGCAGTGCCGGACTATGTTCTTGGCAAAGGGGTGATCCTTCATCCGGGACGGGACATTGCCTTGATCGGCTACGGCAACGGTGTCGGTCGCGCCATGAATACGGCTGAAGAGATGCACAGCGATCCGACGGTAGTGGATTTACGCTTTGTCAAACCGCTGGACGAAGCTCTTCTCGGTGAGCTGGCGATGACTCATCGGCGCTGGTATGTTTTCAGCGACAGTGCGGCTGCCGGAGGGGTTGGATCAGCGTTGATGGAAGCGCTGGCACGGATGGGGATCCGGGATGTGCAGGTGACGACCTTCGAATACCCGGATACGTTTATCCGCCACGGTAACACCCGTTTGATCGAAGAGTCGCTGGGACTCCTCCCGGAACAGTTGGCCAAAACCATTGAAAACCAAACATACTAAAGGATAAGGCGGATGACGAAAGAGTATATTTTTACCAGTGAATCGGTCACCGAGGGGCATCCAGACAAGATGGCCGACCAAATCAGTGATGCGATTCTGGATTACATCATTGAGCGGGATACCGGTGCACGCGTGGCCTGTGAAACACTGCTGAGCAATGGTTTCTGCGTGATTGCCGGCGAACTCAAAACCCAGACCTATGCCCCCATGCAGGAGATCGCTCGGGAAGTGGTGCGGGAGATTGGCTATACCGACGCCAGTTTTGGCTTTGACTACCGCAGTGCCGGTGTGTTGAACGGAGTGGGTGAGCAAAGCCCGGATATCAACCAGGGGGTGGATCAAAGCTCAGGAGAGACTGGCGCCGGGGATCAGGGATTGATGTTCGGTTATGCATGCAACGAAACCAAAGAGCTGATGCCGCTGCCGATTTCGCTGGCACACAAGATCACGGCCAAATTGGCCGAAGTACGCAAAAACGGTACTCTCCCATACCTGCGCCCTGACGGAAAAGCGCAGGTGAGTGTCCGCTATCGTGACGGCAAACCGGTCGAAGTGACGACGGTCGTTGTCTCCACCCAGCACAGCCCCGATGTTGATCAGGAGACGCTCCACAAAGACGTCCTCACCGAAGTGATCCATGCCGTAATCCCCGAAGACCTCCTCGCCGAGGATATTATCTACCACATCAATCCCACCGGTCGTTTCGTCATCGGAGGACCGCAAGGCGATGCCGGGTTGACTGGCCGTAAAATTATCGTCGATACCTATGGAGGATCCTGCCCCCACGGTGGTGGAGCCTTCTCGGGCAAGGATCCCACCAAAGTCGACCGCTCGGCAGCCTATGCAGCGCGCTATGTGGCCAAAAACCTTGTGGCCGCCGGTGTGGCCGATCGGGTGACAATCCAGGTCGCCTATGCCATCGGGGTGGTGGAGCCGGTTTCCATCCTCGTGGATACGCATGGGACAGGGGTGGTCTCGGAAGAGAAGATCGAAACGTGTGTGACGGAACTGTTTGACTTGACGCCTGCCGGAATTATCCGTGAGCTGGATTTGCTCAAGCCCATTTATCGCCGCACGGCAGCGTACGGACATTTCGGTCGGGAAGAGTCGGGATTCAACTGGGAAAAAACGGACAGAGTGGATGCGATAAAATCACACCTTGGTCTCTAAAATATCACGGATTTCTTCGGGATTAAAGGAAGGTTTAAAAACCTTGTGATATAGTGCGAATACCATAACAAAAAAGGAGAAAATATGGCTGTAATTATTACCGATATCTGCATCAGTTGTGCTGCGTGTATTGACGAGTGCCCTGTCGAAGCGATCGTTGATGAGGACGATAACCCAACCGGTGAGGATATTTACTATGTCCACGCAGATAAATGTGTCGAGTGTGTAGGCTATCATGATGTACCTGCCTGTGCCGAGGCCTGCCCGACGGAGGGTTGTATCCAGTGGGATGACTGCGTTGAGGGACAACCTTGCTCCGAAAATCGTGGCGAAAAAGGAACTCCGGTCATCGACGACTGATTGTTTCTGCTACACTGTGACACCCTCCCGGGTGTTGCATATCATTTATCCTTCCCTTCGCTTTAATACGCATTTAACGTTCCTTTCGATAAAATTCCGCCCAATCTTTCTATAGACCTTAAGGAAAAACTCATGGAACAAACTCTCTCCATCATCAAACCTGATGCCGTAGCCAAAAATGTCGTCGGTGAAATTCTCGCCCGTTTTGAAAAAGCCGGATTGCGCATCGCCGCGACCAAGAAGATCCAGTTGAGTCGTGCAGATGCCGAAGCGTTTTATGCCGTACACGCCGAGCGTCCTTTTTTCGGCGAGCTCGTTGAGTTCATGATCTCCGGCCCGGTTGTTGTTACCGTGCTCGAAGGGGAAAACGCCATGGCGAAAAACCGTGAACTTATGGGTGCCACCAACCCCAAAGAAGCAGCAGCCGGTACCATCCGTGCTGATTTTGCCGAGAGCATCGACGCCAATGCCGTTCACGGGAGTGATTCTCTCGAAAACGCGGCCATTGAGATCAACTTCTTCTTTGCCCAAAGAGAGATCGTCTAACACGTGAAGATCGCGTTTGACAAAGTGGGAGCCACGCCCAAACCTTTTATTCTCACTCAGGATGCCGTCCATTTTGAGGGAAGTTTAGCGAAGACGGGCTCCCATCAAATCGTCCTTGAAGGCAAACTTCACGGCAGCATGACGCTGGAGTGCGATCGGTGCGGATCCGCATACGATCAGGCGTTGGAGGAATCTTTGATGCTCCAGATCAGTGACCGTGTCGTACAAGATAAAGAAGATTTGGATATAATCGAGTTTTTGGATGGCATGATCGACCTCATGTACGTCCTCCAGAGCGAGACCAATGCCTTCGCCGGTGACTATCATTTCTGCCCCACATGTGCGGCATCGGATGAAACACTTGAAATCGAATTTTAACAGAAAGGATCTACCATGGCAGTACCTAAGAGACGCGTAAGTAAAACACGAGCGGCCAAGCGCCGGACACACTACAAGCTGACATTGCCCCGTCCCGTCAAAGATGCCGACGGCACCTGGCGCATGCCTCACCATATGAACATGACCACCGGTCAATACAAAGACTGATGCGTCACACCGATCGCAACGTCCGCATCGCGATTGACGCGATGGGGGGTGATCACGGTCCGGAGCCCATAATCGAAGGGTGCGTACAGGCACTCGAAGAGAAGCGCTTTACCCCTGTGCTCGTCGGCAAACGTGACGAGATTCTCTCCTACCTTCCCCTCTATTATCAAGACAAAATCGAAATCGTTGATGCCGATGATGCGATTACAATGAATGATCAGGCGACCAATGCCCTCAAACGCAAAGAGTCGTCCATCTATAAAGCGGTTGAGCTGGTACGTGACGGTCAAGCGGACGGAGTGGTCTCGGCCGGGCACAGTGGCGCGACGATGACGCTGGCTACCCTGCGTATCGGGCGTCTTCCCCATATCTCCAAACCGGCTCTGGCAACACTGATGCCGACGGATATCGGCAAGAAAACGCTGGTACTTGATGTGGGAGCCGTCGTTGAGTGCAAGGCGCAGAATCTTTATGAATTCGGTGCGATGGGGGAAGCGTATGCGCTGGAAGTGCTGGGGGTAGACAATCCGAAGATTGGGCTCCTTGCCAACGGCGAAGAGGAGAGCAAAGGTAATGAGCTGACCAAAGAAGCGTTCCCACTCCTGAAAGATCTGGATAATTTCATCGGCAATGTTGAAGGGCGCGATATCTTCAACGGTGCCGTGGATGTCGTGGTGACGGATGGTTTTACCGGGAACATTATGCTCAAGACGAGTGAAGGGGTTGCCGAGGCGATACTTTCTTTGATGCGTCAGCATATCCAGAAATCGCTGCCCGCCAAGATCGGGGCGCTGCTGATGAAACGCAAAGTCTTCAGTAATTTGAAGAAAGAGATCGATTATGCCGAATATGGAGGGGCACCCCTGCTCGGGATCGATGGTTGTGCGATCATTTCACATGGTAGCAGCAATGCCAAAGCGATCAAAAATGCTATTTTCCAGGCCATCCATTACACCCAGTCGGATGTCAATAAAAAGATCGAAGACTTGCTGGCAACCGATCAAGCGGAGTGATACCCCATCTTCCGCTCCTTCTGCCATGAGCGGGCATGAAGCCCCCTTGTGGTACAATATCTCCCAATTTCCTTGACCTCTAAAGGAGTCCCATGTCTCTCTACGCTGCTTTCCGTTCCATTGGAGCCTATGTCCCCGAAAAAATCCTTACCAATGCCGATCTTGAAACGATGGTCGATACCAGTGATGAGTGGATCATCAAACGTACCGGGATCAAAGAGCGACGAATCGCAGAAGAGGAAGTGACCAGTGACATGGGAGCCAAAGCGGCTCAGATTGCGATTGACCGCGCCGGATTGACCAACGATGATATTGATCTGGTCGTGTGTGCCACGGTGACGCCGGATTACTTCAATATGCCTTCCACAGCTACGGTCATCTCCGACAAGCTCAACATCCGCAACGTTCAAGCCTTTGATATCTCTGCTGCGTGCAGCGGGTTTGTCTATGCGCTGTCGGTTGCCAGAGCCTTTGTCGAGTCAGGAATGAAAAAGAATGTCCTAATCATCGGTGCCGAGAAATTCAGCTCGATTGTGGATTGGACGGATCGGGGGACGTGTATTCTCTTCGGCGATGGAGCTGGTGCAGCGGTTATTTCGGCCACCGAGGACAAGAGCGAAGCGATCATCGATATCCATGCCAGTGCCGACGGGGCATATACCGATATGCTCATCACTCCCGCTCCCGGCAC
>WFSU01000080.1 GCA_015485845.1 Nitratifractor sp.
ATTAAGTGTTAAGTGTTACGTATTAAGAAGATGGACTAATTATCTGATAACGTAACACGTAACGCGCAACACACTACAACGAACACCCACTATCCACACTGAAACTGTTAGCATACCCGCAGGCAGTACACTCAAAGCTCATAAGTTTTGGCCCGCATCCTCCACCTCGACGATCGGTAAGCTCGATGGTTTTCTGGCGACATTTTGGGCAGATGCCGTGTTCGATGGCATTGAGATGGTCGTGTTTCTCTTTGAGGTAATAGGCATACACGACAACGCTGCCGATGCCGACGATGAGCAGAAACAGAATAAGATAAATATCCATTTATGAGGCTTCCAAATATTCCAGCACTGCTTGCGTATCACCGGAGAAGATGATCCGGTCACGCTTGCGCTCGATTTGGTAATCGTACATGGGGTCATAGTACCGTTCGAGGAGTTCGCGGATCCAGATGCGGTGCTCACCGGGATCACCGGTACGCTGCTGGTGTTCCCATGCCATCTGGAGCCGGTCGCTGAGGCGGCGATGGTTTTCGCTCCCGAGACGCTTGCGGATGCGGTCGAAGTTGTGCTGCATTACTTCGATCCAGGTGTAGGGTGCGATGCCATCCGCATAATGTCGGGCATAATCAGCCTGTGCGACAATAACATACTCGTCATACGTGATCTCGATACGCTCCTCCAGCGGAGTCTCCAGCAGGATCACTTTGCCCTGCTGAAAAACATCAAAGACATCATGAGGGATATAACACTGACCAATGTTACGGCTCTCATCCTCGATAATCAGACGGTCAAACCCGGCGGCATCGTGACGGATCTGCGCATATGCGAGGGCATTTTCGAAGGAGATTTGCGTCGGCTGCGGTGTGGCAAAACGACCAAAAGAGGAGCCTCGGTGGTTGGCCAGGCCTTCGAGATCGATCATCTCGCCTATAGCATCAAGCAACAATGTCTTGCCCGACCCGGTACGCCCACCGAGGATGAGGATCTCTTTGGCTTGTGCCAGTTGGAGGCTGGCATCGATGAGGTAGTTGCGAAAGGCTTTGTAGCCGCCACGCAGACGTGGAATGGTGAAGCCGGCCTCATGGAGCCACTCCTGGACGATTTGCGAACGCTGACCGCCCCGCCAGCAGAAGAGATAGGCATCGGGATGAGCTTTGAGAAAATCGATCCAGGCGTGTACCCGTTCCTCCTTGACCGCTCCGCTGATCAGTTCATGCCCCAGTGCTACAGCGGCTGCATTTCCCCGCTGTTTGTACACAGTGCCGACCTTTTCCCGCTCGGCATCGTTCATCAGCGGGAGATTGACTGTGCCGGGGAAGGAGCCTTTGGCGAACTCCACCGGAGCACGGGTATCGATGAGGGGACGGGACTCGGTAACAATCGAACGGAAGTCATCGATGAGAGGAAGCGGCACGGTCAACACCTTGTTTTTGGGCGTATTATACCCATTTTAAACCAAACTCGGTATAATACACGCCCCTTAGAGGGGATCACCCCTCCTATCTCGATAGGGACTATTTTTGCGAAAGGAGATACCATGCCCAAAATGAAAAGCGTCAAAGGCGCTGTCAAACGCTTCAAAGTCAAGAAGAACGGCTCGCTCAAGCGTGGAACCGCGTACCGCAGCCACATCTTGACCAAAGTGGATGGCAAGCACCACCGACAGATGCGTAGCCCCAAAGTCGTCGACAAAGCGGATGCGAAGAACATCAAAGAGATGATCAACTGATCGACAACCAACCTGCTATCACCCCCGATCAGGGGCAAGTTCGGACAGAGAAAATGTCTGACACCTATTTCTAATCACAGAAAACGGTAAAGGAAAACCCAATGAGAGTAAAAAACGGACTCGTACGTCACAAACGACATAAAAGATTATTGAAACAGGCACGCGGTTTTTACAGCGGTCGCCGCAAACACTTTCGCAAGGCAAAAGAGCAGCTCGAGCGCTCTTTGGTCTACAGCTATCGAGATAGACGACAGAAGAAACGTGATTTCCGCAAATTGTGGATCATCCGTATCAACGCCGCCGCGCGTTTGAACGACATGAATTACTCCCGTTTCATGCACGGACTCAAGCTTGCTAACATCGAGCTCGACCGTAAAATTCTCGCCGATATGGCGATGAACGCTCCTGAAGCATTTGCCAAAGTCGCCGACGCGGCCAAAGCAGCCCTCAAGTAAGTTTCTATTTTTTCC
>WFSU01000081.1 GCA_015485845.1 Nitratifractor sp.
GCGTCAGATGTGTATAAGAGACAGGAAGAGGGCTTCGTAGCGCTCTTTGTTTGCCCCCTCTTCGAGGAAGGCGTTGAGGAGTTTGCCTTTGGCAATGGGGGTTTTGAGCTCGTGCATGATCGCATGCAAAAAGAGCTGGCGGGAGTGGATCAGCGCCTCAATCTTCCGCAGCGCTTCATCGAGGGTGTTGGCGACCTGAGCGATCTCATCGCGACGGGGCTGGTGGGTCGAGACGCTGAGATCACCGTGCTTGATCCGGGTGACCGCTTCGTGGAGGGTTTTCAGCGGCTGGAGGCTCCGCACCAGCCAGAGGTAGAGCCCCCAGAGCGCCACCAGTGCGAGGGCGTACCACAGCAGCATCACGAGCGGACGGGGGGTGGGCTGGGTATTGCGCAGCCACTGATCACCCATAGTGGTATGAAAACGGAGAATATATGTCTCTCCCCGACGGAAGATTGTGGCGGTACCTCGTGGCATTTTGTGCGTGAGGATTGGCGGGGAGTGTGCCAGATCGTTGGTGGTATCCGGATTAAGCAGCAGAGGTTTGAACCCGCCGGTGCTCAGTAGATTGGATGTGCCGTCAGCAGCAGGAGCTTGACCGGCGGATTGCATGTGGCAGAAAGGAGCTACCTGCATGAACCGATCGAGCATCTGGGATTCGAAATGCTCCATTTGGATCTGATATGCGACATAGAACAATCCGCCGATCACCAGTGTCGCAGTCACAAAAATCGCCCGAATCTTCCCCAACAGTGTCATACGATCAACCGATACCCGATCCCCCGCACCGTTTTGATGACAGCGTGCCCTTCGAGTTTCTTGCGCAGACGGGAGATGATTACTGAGAGGGAGCCGTCGCTGCTGCCTTGAAGGAGGGAAGAGTCGTAGAGGATTTGTTCTTTGGAGACGGTGGCGCCGATGTGTTCAAACAGGAGCCGGGCGATGAGAAACTCCGCCGGGGTCAGGGGGATGGAAGCTTCATCCGTCACCAGCATCTCCCGCTCGACATCGAGGGTGACGGGTGGAGGGGTCGGTGCGTCGGCTTCGGTCTGGATCTTTTTGTACCGGCGCAGGAGGGAGACGATGCGGGCGTGTATCTCCTGAGGGTCATAAGGTTTGGGGAGGTAGTCATCGGCGCCGATCTGTAGACCGGCAACCTTGTCTCCGATGTCACCGCGTGCGGAAGAGATGATGATGGGGATGTCGTGCCGGGTGCGTACTTCTCGGCACACTTCCAGCCCGTCCATCCCCGGCAGGGTCAGATCGAGGATCATCAGATCGTATTCCCCAATCCCGGCACTCAGTCCGAGGTAGGGATCCGGATACGAGGTCACCTCGATGCCATAGCGCGATAAAAAGCGTCCGAGGAGTTCAGCAAACTCCTCGTCGTCTTCGATCATCAGGATTTTATGCATGGGGTATTATACCGTCATACTGTTACAAACTGTCCTGGCGCAGTGGTGCTGGATAAAATCACGTCGGTTCATGATCGCCTCCTAATAACGGCCAAGCTGTTCGATCAGCTTCGCACGCTGCTCGGAGCTGAGGGTAGCGACGACGGCACGGAGCATTTTGATCCGCGCCGCGTCGGCCTGTTTGGGATCGGGATTGGTGCTGATGGTAGATTGAAGGGCACTCATTTTCTGCTCGATGGCGGCCTTTTGATCGGCATCGAGGTTGAGTTTGAACACCATCGGCATGATGACGCTCATCTGCGTCTCGGCGCGGCTCTTGCGGACGCTGGATCCGCACCCGCCTCCGAGACATCCGGCGCATCCGGAACCGCCTTTCTGGACGGTGCCCGAAAAAGGCTTGCCGGTGTGTTGCAGGCGGTCGTACATGGTGCCCGGCGTGTTGTCGGCGAGGAGAAGCTCGGGGAGTGTCAGCAGGGTGGCGAGGGTGGCGATCAGGGTGAGGGTTCGTTTCATAAGGGGACTCCTTGGGTTCAATTGGATGATCGAAGCTTACGCGCCCAACCTGAACCCATCGCAACGGAATCTTAACGAACCTTAACGTTTGTTTGATATTTTTACCCAAAAAACGCCTCGTTATACCCTACAATCACTTCGCCATCCTCCGTCTCGACAACGGGGCGTTTGATGAGGGTGTTTTCCCGGCAGAGCCACTCCCGCATCCCGTTTGCATCGAGATGGTGCTCTTTGAGCC
>WFSU01000082.1 GCA_015485845.1 Nitratifractor sp.
CCGTTTCTGTACTGTGACGTAGTAGATGTCTCCCCGTTGCCCGGTATACCCGGTAGTCGTGTCGGCATCGTACGTCCACCACGGTAGATAATAGCCGGTGAGGGATTTCTGGGTATCGACCAGCCGTTTGAGTTCGCCGGGAGCGAACCAGAGGGAGCCGATCCAGCGGGCGAAGATCGCCTGGGCATCTTTGTGGGGGATTTGAAACGGCAGAATCGACTCGGGGTGGATGTCCCGGACGAAATCGGTGATCGCCGGAGTGCCACAGTAGGGGCAGTTGGTACTCACGGCATACGGGTCGAGGGTAAAACTGCTCCCGCATTTTGGGCAGGTGATCTCTTTGGTGATCTCTTCATTGGGAGCCTGGTCGAGGGTGGCCAGTGCCGTATGGAGATCGTGTTCCATGACGGGGGCGTGCTCCCCTTCGATGGGGACTTCACGCTTGCAGAATTCGCAGCGCAGTGTCCCGGTGAGCGGGGAAAACTTCAGTGGCGCCCCGCAACCGGGGCAGGTGTAGTTGATGGGGGTGAACTGCATGGGTTATTGTCGGGGTGGCGGAGGAGGGAAGAGTCCTCCGACGACGTGGGCGGCTTCTTTCCACCCGTTGAGGTCTTCACGCCAGACGTAGGTGTCGCGGGTGAGTGTCCCTTTTGCAATCATGCTACGCATTTCGTCGAGCCCGAAAGGCCCTTCGCTGCGGCCATCGATGGAGACAAAGTAGTGTTTGATGTCCGGTGGAGGCGGGGGAGTGGCGGGAGCAGTCTTTGGATCGGGCTTCATGGCATCGGCCATCATCTGCCCCATGGCGACACCGGCACCCATGCCGACCATGTCGCCCATGGTGCTGCCACCGGAGGCGTTGCCCATCGCTTCTCCGGCCTGATACTTGAGATTGGCATCGAGATCACCGGTGATAGCACGGGAGGTACGTTGGTCGAGGGCTTGCTGCACCGCTTCGGGGAGGGAAATATTTTCCACGAGGATCTTGGTGAGCTCGAGGCCGTACTCCTGGAAGAAAGGGGCGATCCCCTCCGTGATGAACTGTCCAAACGTTTCATAATTGGCGGCAAGGTCGAGGACGGGGGTATCGTCCTTGCCGAGGATCACGGCAAGCTTGGAAACGATAAGGTTACTCAGCTGCCCTTCGATCTCGTCGGTGGTGAAGTGACCATCGGTGCCGACGATCTCCTTGAGGAAAGTTTCGGGGTCGTCCAGACGGATCTCGTAGGTACCAAACGCACGCAGGCGCACCATGTCAAACTCGTTGTCGCGTACCATGATGGGGTTTTTGGTGCCCCACTTGAGGTCGGTGAAACGTTTGGTGTTGAGGAAATAGACTTCGGCTTTGAACGGAGAGTTGAACCCGTGATCCCAGTGCTGGAGATCGGTGAGGATCGGGAGGTTGTTGGTCTCGAGCTCATACGTACCGGGGGTGAGGACATCGGCGATCTGCCCTTCGTTGACGAAGACGGCGATCTGGGATTCGCGGACGATGAGTTTGGCGCCGTATTTGATGGCATTGCCCTGACGGGGAAAACGCCACACCATAGTGTCGTGAGTGTCGTCCGTCCAGTCGATGACGTCGATGAATTGGCCAAAAATCCAGTCAAAAAGTCCCATGATCACCCCTCCTTTGTTTCGGTGTCGGTCGTAGAAGAAGCTTCGGTAAGCTGCGCGTGTTCGTCGGATTCTTTGCGGGCGTGGACGGCAAGGAGGGCTTCTTTGAGCTTGGCTTCGGTCTCTTCGAGTTCTACGACGGCTTTTTTGCGGGCGGCTTTGCCCTCTTCGGCGATCTTCAGGGAGTCGTTGAGGGTGTCGATGAGGGTTTGGTTGGCCTTTTTGATGCTTGCGATGTCAAAGACACCGCGCTCCATTTGGCGGCGCACCTCGGCATTGGCTTCGCGGAGCCCTTCGGCATTTTTCTCGAGCAGATCGTTGGTGAGATCGGTGGCTTCCTTGATCGCGGTTGCGGCATCGTGGCTGCGGAAGATCGTCACGGTTTGTGCCAGCTGGTTGCGCCAGAGGGGGACGGTGTTGACCAGTGTTGATGTGATCTTGTTGATGAGCGATTTGTCGTTTTCCTGGATGAGACGGATGGAGGGGATCGCCTGCATCGCGACTTGACGGCTGAGGCGCAGATCGTGGACACGGCGCTCAAGATCGTCACGGAAGGCGCGCATATCTTTGAGATTCTGGACGGCGAGCATCTCTTCGTCTTTGGCAGCGGCTTCATACTCGGGGAGGATGACGGTGTTGAATTCTTCGATTTTTTTCTCTCCGGCGAGGATGTAGAGCTCGAGCTTGTGGAAATAATCGAGGTTGGCATCGTAGAGTTTCTCGAGGGAGACGACATCGGTCATAAGTTTGGCTTTGTGCTTCTCGAGGTCATTGGTGATGACGTCGATATGGTCGCGCACCTCTTCGTACTGCTGAAGAAAAACCGCCAGCGGTTTGGCACGGCCGATGAGTTTCTGCCACCAGTTGAGTTTGTGGTTGGGGTTGAGCTTGTCCATGTCGAAGCCCCGGATTTTGGCGACCATATTATTCAGGGCATTTCCCGCTGCGCCGGTATTTTGGCTTTTGACCCCATCAATCATCCGGTTGGAGATCTCATCGAGTTTCTCCTGAGCGGCAGTACCGAAATAGATCACGGAGTTGCGGTCTTTGATGTCGATCTCAGCCATGGCAGCTTCGAGGGCATCCTGCTCCTCGGGGAGGACGGCGGGGAGGTTCTCATCCTGCTCGAGGACAGCAGCTTCTACCTGCTCTTTAACGGCGGCAGGGAGTGTAGATTCGGTTGTTTCATTTGAAGATTGGGTTTGGGGCATGGATTCTCCTTTGGATTAGTGGTTGACCTGCGCTTTGAGTGCGTCAATGGTGACGTCGAGGTCGAAGAGGTTGTTGGCCTTGAGTCGGGCGAGCTCTTTGTCGAAGCGGGTCTGGACATCGTCGATGAGTGCATGGAGGCGTTGCTGCATGGCTGCATCGATGTCGTCACTGTCTAC
>WFSU01000083.1 GCA_015485845.1 Nitratifractor sp.
TTCCTCGCGGGATGGAACATCAGATCTATGCCCTCTCCCTCAGCGCGATCAATCTCGATGAGAACAGTGAGGCTCAGTATCTTGGTCAGCTGGCTCAAGCCCTGCGCATCCAGCCGGATGAAGCCAACCAGATCCATGCTCAGCTTGGCGCGCCGAAAATCTTCGCCTGAGCAATACCGGTGCGCTGGTGCGCACCCGGATTCCTTACATCAACCCTAACTCTGCTATCAACCCTTTAACAGCCGGTGAAATTTCTGCCAGCTTCTCATACAGTGCACCGAACGCTTTGTCTTCGGCATACCACTCTTCGATATGTTTATACGAGTTGCTCTTCTCATCATCACTCAACTGAGATTTCTCAATGTGATTCCGAATTTTTTCGAGTTCTTCTGTTTTTTTATTGCTCATGTCCAATCCTTTTATCAAATATAATGACTATTATACTTCAAAAAAAGAAACAATGCAACCGACCCACAAAATCCAGTCACCTACCAGGCTGCGCATGGTACGCAACCCAGTATTATGAACATATCAATGTCCGTTATTTCCTGCAGGCCAACCCGTATCATCTGTCCACGTATCTACTTTGGTAATGTTCGTTACTTTTCCGGCATTATCAACCGTGAAATCAAAGACTCTCCACCATCTTTCTGCATGAGCTCCAGTGGGAACAAAAACCGTTTTGTCTCCGTTGAGCATCACTTCAACATGTGCCGGTGAAGCCGCAATATTGGAAGAACCGGCATACCGATACACTGCATAATGGTACGTGCCGGCCTTAGCCAATTTCAAAGCCGTATAGATTTCCGGGCCATAGCTGGTCGTATCATCTACATCCAGGTTGCTTCGTGCTCCGGTTCCTGCAAGGCTACCCTTATTTTGATACCAAATGTGGTAATCAGTCGGTCCATCCGGCCCAACGACATGCGTATCGAGATCTCGTGGATTAGCCCCCCACGTAAGTTTGGCTGTAAACGCATCAAGAACAAGACAACTACTCATTTCAAAGGTACTGGAAGTAGGTTCTATCTCCACGGTATTAGAAATACGTTCCACTTTATGCGCAGTCAAGAGAGATTTGGCACTCCTTTTGACGCGTATAGTGAATTTCCCGTTGCCATCTGTGTAGACGGTCGTAGTACCATTATAGTTTTTACCTTCCATCACAACACGTGCATGTGCCTCTTTTGTTCCATTCACATCTTCAACACAACCTGTGACAGTCGTGACTGTTTCAATGGGTTGGTCACAATTCCACCAACTGAAGTGTCCAACCGTCCCTTCGTAGTACTGATTAGGAGCCGTTCCTTTGAGCGTAGCCGTTCCCTCTTTTTTCCAATAGCCACTCTCTTCATCAAAGTAATAGAGTGGTATGGTTGCTGGTAACGTTGTCCCACGGCTAACTGCCGGAATATGGATGGTAGCCGTCTCCCCGTCTTTAAGGTTAACAGCATGGCCAGCAGCATCTTTGAAGGTCACTGCCACGGCACCAAAACTCTCGATCGGATTGCCGTCCGTATCCTGCATATCTCCTGCCATTACACCGATTCCCATTTCAGCTGGGTCGATGGGGGTTACTTCCCATGTTACCTGTCCGGTGGCATCCAGTGCATTTTCCCCCAGCACAACCTGCCAGTTTTCACCTGTCTTGGAGAGGGTGTTGGGTTCAGCGGGGTTCAACGTACCTGAAGCAGCTGCGGGAACCATGTTTACTTGAAGATCCGCTTCCGTAATGTCACTGGTGATCTTTGTGATCTTGGCCGTATCGGCAAAGCCGTCTTTTTTGAACGTAACGACGATACGATCCGCTGCCGTCACACCACTGACAGAAAAAGATCCGTCTTGCCCAGAGGTAACAGTTACACCATTCGCCCCTATTTTGACTTTAACCCCTTGAAGATTGGCACCGGTCTTGAAGTTTTTGACCACCCCTTTGACTACATTGCCTCCTCCTGAGCCGCCACAGCCAACAACCAATGCAGCAAATACAGCTGCAATCACACTTTTAAGAAACATTCGTTTCATTTCGAACTCCTTCAATCTGTGTATTTGGGAAATACCCATAGCAGAAGTATAACAAAATAGTATGGCAAAAAAGTGGCAAATAAAGTTTTTGGAAGGAAAAAGAGGGGAAGAAGATAAATTTGTTGAAAGGAAGCCCAAAAAATGGACTTCCTTTCATGAACGAAAATTAGCTCTTTTTGCTGGTAGCCACTTCTCCAGCATCGACACGCTTGGAGAATTCTGTCTCTTTCCCTTCGGCGAGGAGCTTGGCCTGTCCGACCCAGTCATCGCGCTTGGAGCGTCCGGGGAAGGAGAGGTGGTGATCGATCCAGTTGGCCTCTTTGTCCGTCCAGGCTGCGATCTGATCGAAGTGATAGACACCGACACTGTTGAGGAGAGCATCGATCTTGACCCCGATCCCTTTGATGCGGGTGAGGTTGTCTTTTTTGCCATCGCGGGGGGCATCGAGCAACGTGGCCGGCTTGTCATCATCCGAGGGGGCTTCCGGTTCTTCTTCGGATTCGTCTCCAGCCGCCGCTGCCTCGGCCTCGGCAGGGGCACTCTCCGTTTCGGCATCGTCTCCTGCCGTCTCTTTGTCCGCCTCGGTATTCGCCGATGCTGAAGCCGCTTCATCGGTTGCAGCAGACGCCACTTCTGAGTCCGTTGAATCTTCTGCCGTTGTTTCCACCTCTTCCGAAGCGTCATCCGCACTCTGCACCAACCCTTGAGGTTCGGCATGGACTTCCGTATCTGTGTCATCCGACGCATCAACCGTAAAGGTTTCACCGGATTCATCGGCCTCCTCCGCGTCACCGCAGTCACCATCATCCATCGTATGGGGATCATGGATAGCACCGGTTTTGTAGGTATTTTTCGGGCAGTTGGATCTGCCGAGCAGGTAGCCGATGATCAAGCCAAGCAGTGCAGCGAGCACGAGGCAGAGTATGATTTGGGATGCAATTGCTAACATGGTTATTCTCCTATGATTTTAAATTCGACACGGCGGTTCTTCGCCTTGTTTTCAGCGCTGTCGTTCGGGGCGATCGGATTGCTTTCTCCATACCCCTTCGTCCGCATGCGGAACGGGTCAATTCCCTGTTTCGCCAGAGATTTTTTGACGGTATCGACCCGGGACTGCGAGAGCTTCAGGTTGGCATCATCCTTCCCGTCACTGTCGGTATACCCAGCGATCTCCACACGCACGGCCGGGTGCTTCAGCAGGATATCTCCCACTTCTTTGACTACAGCAGCCCCTTTTTCCGTCAGCTTGGCACTGGCCGTCTCAAACGTGATTTTCGCGTTGGAGAGGATTGATTGTATCTCCGAGAGGAACGCCTGGCGCTCCTGATCGGATACCTCTGCCGGTTGGACTACGACCGTCTTGTTCTGATAAGGGATCCCCATTGCATTGGCTGAGAGGAGCCGCTCCATCATGTTTTTGTCGTTGTCGCTGAACACCTCACCCTTGACGATCAGGGTACGGTTCTGATACGCGATGCTCCCTTTTTTGTACTGAGAGGCAAAATGGGGAATCAACTTTTCAGTCAACGCAACGACCCGATCCCCCTCGAGGTTCTCGTCCTGCTTCAGTGTCCCATTCTGGTACAGGGCGCCCACATTATCCAGTGCAGTTTGGAATGCTGAGATTTGCTCGATATTGGCAAATGTACCCTCCAACCCGAAGCGTGAACCCTCTTTGGTAATTTCAAAAGAGACGGGCTGCTTCTCGACCGCAACTTTGGGCGTCAATCCCGACGTCGGTGTCTCTTCTGCTACCGGCTCGGGTTTGGGCGGTTCGATCACACGGGTATCGTTAACAAAGTGGATCAAACCGGCTGATGCGACGAGAAGTTTTTCCATCGCTGTTTTATCCTCGGTACTGGCAACTTCTCCGCTGATCTCCAGTGTACCGTCTTTGAACAGAATTTTGCCGTTTTGGTACAAGGCAAGGAACTTCGGCACCAGGGCACGTGTTGCATCCGTCACGCCATCATCCACGAGATATTTATCCTGAAGGATGACACCGTTTTCGTACGTAACCTTACCGTTATCAAGAGCCGTTTTGAGGTTTTGTGCCTGGAGCACATCTGTGAATGTCCCGGCAAGTGAAACATGATCCCCTTTTTTGAGGATGGAGAACGTGATCGGTTCTTTGTCGGCATCGATGCTGTCGGGGATACCGTCGTGGTCTCGATCGGCCGGGACACTTTTGGCATCGAGCGGATTGGTACCCTCTGCCGTCTCAAGCCCGTTACCGTATCCGTCTCCGTCACTGTCGTTGTCCGGATTGGTATTCTCGTTATCCAGCTCATCGACAACGCCATCCTTATCGGCATCGTTCACGGCCGACTCCAGCGCATCGATGATCCCATCACCGTCCGTATCGGCACTCAACCCCTCTTTGCCGTCGTTTTTGCCGTCACCATCGGTATCGGCTTTGGTCGGATCGAGTTTCGCTTTGACCTCTTCGCGGTCTTTCAGGCCATCGTTGTCCTTATCCAGATTGGGGAAACTTTTGGCATCGAGAGGGTTGGTATTCTCTCGCGTCTCGAGCGCATTGCCGAAACCATCCCCGTCGTTGTCATTGTCCGGATTGGCATTTTCCTTATCCAGCTCATCGGCAACACCGTCCAGGTCACTGTCATCCAGTGCCGACTCCAGCGCATCGATGATCCCGTCTCCGTCGATGTCGAGCGATACCCCCTCCTGGCCATCGCTCTTGCCGTCTCCGTCGGTATCGGAGAGCATCGGGTTGAGCTTGTGCTCTTTTTCAACGGCATCGCTCAGACCGTCCTTGTCACGATCGACCGGTAGAGTCTCCGTATCGTGTGACACCACCGCTGCCGGTGTGGCAGCGGTATCCCTGTTCGCTTGGATGTCCCCCACGTGCAGCCAGGTACAGAGAAGTATCAGCAGCACGAGCAGGCAGACAAAAAAGCCTGTTTTGGTACATTTGTTCAGCACATTTTCTCCTTTCGTGAATGTGTAACTACATTCTAATCAAAAAAGTTTAAACCCACTAAAGATTTTTTACTTTTTTGCTATAATAGTCCGAAAAGGTTGACAAAATGAAAAAAAACGAAGACCACATCGCTCTGTTCATCGATTGTGACAATATTTCCTATCGTGCCATCGACGGCATCATCAGCGAGCTGAGTAAATACGGGGTAGTCAATATCCGACAGGCGTACGGCAACTGGACCAAGGAGAACCTCAAAAACTGGGAAGAGAAACTCCTCGAATATGCCATCAAGCCGATCCAGCAGTTTGATTACACCAAAAACAAGAACGCCACCGACATCCTCATGACCATCGATGCGATCGACCTGCTCCACACCAAACAGATCGATGCCTTTGCGTTTGCGACAAGCGACAGTGATTTCACCCCGGTGGTGATGCGGGTACTCGCCGAAGGGATCAAAGTCTTCGGCTTCGGCGAAAAGAAAACCCCCAAGCCTTTCATGGCAGCCTGTTCGCAGTTTATTTTCACCGAAAAGCTCATGCCCCAAGCTCCCTCCGGGAAAGCGCCCGCCTCCGGCAGCACTCCCGAACCCCGCACCCCACCCCGCAAAAGCGGCAAACAAATGCGAGGCGACACATGGCTGGTCAATCTCCTGCGCGATGCCGTCGACCAGACCATGGACGAGTACGGCTGGGCACAGCTGAGCGATGTGGGCAACTACATCAACAACCGCTCCTCCTTTTCCCCGGTCAACTTCGGCTACAAGAAACTCAGCAATCTCGTCAAAGAGATCGACCTCTTCGATATCCATGTCGATGAGCAGGCCAAACGGATGAGTATCCGGGACAAGCGTTTGGCCAATCATTAGCCCCCTTGCTGTATAATGCGGCAAAATTCTGAAAGCAAGGATAGTCTATGGGACGAGCATTCGAATACCGTAAAGCGGCCAAAATGAAACGATGGGGCACCATGTCACGGGTATTCCCAAAACTGGGAAAAATCATCACAATGGCCGCCAAAGAGGGGGGAAGTCCCGACCCGGAAATGAACGCAAAGCTTCGCACGGCCATCGCCAATGCCAAAGCCCAGAACATGCCCAAGGACAACATCGAAGCGGCGATCAAACGGGCCTTCAACAAGGATGCCGCCGATATCAAAGAGATGATCTACGACGTCAAAGCCCCTCATGGTGTGCAGATGATCGTCGAGTGTGCCACCGACAACGGCACCCGTACCGTCGCCAATGTCAAAGCCATACTCACCCGCAATGGCGCCGAAATGCTCACGAGCGGATCACTCAACTTCATGTTTACCCGAAAATCGGTCTTCGTGATCGAACGCACGGATGAGATGGACATCGAAGAGTTGGAGCTGGATCTGATCGACTACGGCCTCGAAGAGATCGAAGAAGATGTTGAGCCACACGAAAACGGAGAAGATACCCCTATCCTCCGCATCTACGGTGAATTTACGTCCTTTGGCGAACTGAGCAAAGCCCTCGAAGCACGTAACATCGAGCCCAAGAAGGCAACACTCGAATACATCGCCAATGCCCCGATCGAACTGAACAACGACGACCTTGAAGAAATCGAAGCGCTGATCGAAAAACTCGAAGAGGACGACGACGTCCAGACGGTCTATACCAATCTTGCATGAGATATTTGTAATCGTCTTTGAACGGTAACAATAACTATGATGTAAAAATGGGATACTGCATGAGGTTGGTGGTGTAGCGAGCTGCACCACCAGATTTTTTAAAAGATATTGACGATAACTTCGCCGTTCTGCACATCAAACTCGACGCGACTCCCCTCGGTGACTTTGTCCTCGAGGATCAGTTCAGCGAGGCGGTCTTCGACTACTTCGTAGAGAGCCCGCTTGAGGGGGCGCGCACCGTACACAGGGTCGAAACCAGCCTCAGCGATGTAGGCTTTGGCCGCCGGAGTGAGCGCGACGGTGATATTGCGCTCGGCGAGCTTCTTCTCGATCGTGCGGAAGAGGATATCCACGATCTGCGTAATGGCCGCCAGATCAAGCGGGTTGAAGATCACGATGTCATCGAGCCGGTTGAGGAACTCCGGCTTGAAGGCCAGTTTCAGCTCATCGTTGACCGCTTTGCGGCGGTCTTCAGGATCGTTGAACTCCATAATCTTGTCCGAAGCAATGTTGCTCGTCATGATGATGATGGTGTTTTTGAAATCCACCGTCACCCCTTTGTTGTCGGTCAGTCGGCCGTCATCGAGCACCTGCAATAAGGTATTGAACACATCGGGGTGTGCTTTCTCGATCTCGTCAAAGAGCACCACGCTGTAAGGCTTGCGGCGCACTGCTTCGGTGAGCTGTCCCCCTTCTTCGTAGCCGACATACCCTGGAGGTGCCCCCACGAGGCGGCTGGCAGCATGTTTTTCCATGTATTCGCTCATATCGATCCGAATCAACGATCGCTCCGAGTCGAAGAGAAATTTCGCCAGCGTCTTGGCCACCTGGGTCTTACCCACACCGGTGGGCCCGAGGAACATAAAACTGCCGATGGGACGGTTGACATCGCTTAAGCCGGCTTTGTTGCGTTTGATAGCACGAGCGACGGCTTTGAGCGCTTCATTTTGCCCGACGACCTCCTCTTTGAGCACATCCTCTATATGGAGGATTTTGTCCTTCTCACTCTGGAGCATTTTATTGACCGGGATTCCTGTCCAGCGGCCGACGATACTGGCGATCATCTCCTCATCGACCGAGTTTTTGAGCAGGGTACCCTCTTTCATCATTTGGCTCCAGCGCCCTTCGAGATCGGTGAGCTTCTGCTGCTCCGCCGGGATCTGACCATATTCGATCTCTGCGGCACGGTTGAAGTCCCCTTCCCGCTTGGCCTGCTCGGTCTGGACTTTGAGCGACTCGATGGTGCTCTTGATCTCGGCGATTTGGTTGAAGATTGCTTTCTCTTGCTCGAATTTCTCCTGCAACATCATTTTCTTCTCTTCGAGGTCGGCCACTTCACGGGCGATCTCTTCGATGCGAGCCGTGTTTTTCTCACTCTCTTCCATCTTGAGGGCTTCGCGCTCGACTTGCAACGTGGCAATCTCCCGCTTGGTCTTGGCCAGCTCGGTGGGCTCACTCTCGATCTCCATTTTGAGCTCGGCGGCGGCTTCATCGATCAGGTCGATTGCCTTGTCGGGCAAGAAACGGTCAGTGATGTAGCGATCACTCAGCTTGGCAGCCGCCACAAGGGCGCTGTCGGTGATGATGACGTTGTGGTGCGCCTCGAGACGGTCTTTGATTCCGCGCAGGATCTGGAGCGCTTCGTTGATGCTCGGCTCATCCACTTTGACCGGCTGGAAGCGGCGCTGGAGTGCGGCGTCTTTTTCAAAATACTTGCGGTACTCCTTGAGCGTCGTCGCTCCGATGGTATGCAGCTCTCCACGAGCAAGAGCGGGCTTGAGGATGTTAGCGGCATCCATGCTCCCCTCGCTGGCTCCGGCTCCTACGATGGTGTGGATCTCATCGATAAAGAGAATCACGTTGGCCGCTTTTTTCACCTCATCGACGACCGCTTTGAGGCGGTCTTCGAATTCTCCCCGGTATTTGGCACCGGCGATCAGGCGGCTCATATCCAGTGAAATGACCCGCATATTTTGCAGACTGGTGGGGACTTCTTTGTCCACGATCCGCTGTGCCAGCCCCTCAACGATGGCGGTTTTCCCGGTGCCGGGCTCGCCAATGAGGATGGGGTTGTTTTTGGTCTTGCGGATGAGGATCTGCATCATCCGCTGGATCTCTTCATCCCGTCCGATCACGGGATCGAGCTCGCCGTCGAGGGCTTTTTGGTTGAGATCGATGCCGTACTGTGCCAGCGCCTCGAGGGTCTCATCCGCACTGGCCGAATCGATCGTCTGCCCTCCCCGAATCGATTCGAGGGTTTTGCGCAGTTCACTCAGGTCAATCTGGCGCCCCAGCGTATCTCGGATGAAGGACTCATCGAGGTTGGCCAGCAACCATGCATCCACCGCCAGATACTGATCCCCATTGGCTGCCATCACCCCTTCAGCTGCCTGAAGCGACCGGGCAAGGTTTTGCGAGAGTTTGATGGTCTCTTTGGTGACGCTGGAGGCGGAGGGGAGTTTCTCCGCTGCACTCTTGACCTCCAGCTCGATGGCTGCCTTTTCGGCGTTCATTTTGTTGAGTGCCTGATTGAGGATCGATTGGGTATTGGTCATCAGACCCCACAATACGTGAAGCGGATCAACCTCGGGATTTTTATTATGCAACGCCAACGAGACACCCGACTCGATGGCTCCCTGCATTTGATTGGTGAGTTTTTCCATGATATTGCTCATTGCTCACTCCTTTTTAGATTTATTTGGGGGTAGTATAGCAGGTTTGACGATTTTGGGTTGCTACTGGGGTTGCAGATTTAGTAAGAAGGTAGAAAGTAAAAGTAGTGGATAGCGGGTAGAGAGATTATAGCACAACTCCGACTCTGTCAATATGTTCTTTCAGGTTTTGATTTGAGATTTTGTCGTATGGGACGAAATCGATCTGAACTTTTTCTATTTTTTTATTCTGAAAAATCGCATTTTTTATTTGTGCTGCAATGGATTTATTGAGGTTCATGATGCTTTTCCTGTATGATGGCCTCAAAGGTATTTAACATATCCTCAAAAAGAGTGATATAATCATTTGCAATCACCTCATACGTCTCTTCGGCAATCTCTTCATCATAGGTATGAGAAGTCAGATTCCTGGCTTGTATGGTTTGCATCCAGAGTGCTCCATCTTTGATGATACCTGCATTAAAGGCTTCCCTTATGGCATCCCTGGAGCCTCGTATCTCAAAATTACCCTGATAGTTGAGATAATCTTTCAACAGTTTCCATGCAAGTTCATGTGTAAATTCAAATGCCTGTATCAACCCTTGCTTTTCAAGCAGGGACAATTCCCGTTCATTGGATAGTGTTATCGCATCTTTCAATTGCTTGAATGCTTTTTTGTAGTTGTCATATCTTTGGATGTATCGCACGTCTTCTTTATTCATGCTCTCTCCTGAGGTCATTCTCTACTGTAATTGTATCATATTTCTCCCACCCGCGCGTGTCGCAATTGGCAATCAATGATCTTTCATCAACCATCCACCAAAACAGGGGCTGGGACTTCAGTCCCACATATGCCGTATCCCAGAATACGATGAAGCCTTCATGAAACATCCCAAAGTCGGACAAACGGTCAGGGTGCCCCACCCCGATACGAGGTCACACGCATAAAAACGGTTCATGCAGAATTCAGGATTAAGTTCCTGACCCCTTCTATGCAGGATTAAGTTCCTGACCCCTTCTATGCTGACCCCTTCTATGCTGACCCCTTCTATGAAATATCACAGACGTTTCAATCCTCACCCGCCAAAGGTGGCGGGTGTGACAATCAAGGTCAACATATTGCCAACCGGATCATACGTTTCAATCCTCACCCGCCAAAGGTGGCGGGTGTGACGAAAAAAAGGAAAACTGGGTTGCCCCAGTTAAAAGGTTTCAATCCTCACCCGCCAAAGATGGCGGGTGTGACGCCAAAGATCGTCTCTCAAAAGTCCTCGGCAAAACCGTTTCAATCCTCACCCGCCAAAGGTGGCGGGTGTGACACCATACACCTTATTATATCCAGCTTATCCAAACA
>WFSU01000084.1 GCA_015485845.1 Nitratifractor sp.
GCGCGGGAGACATAGTATCGGGTTGTTTCGACGACGACGGCATCTGTCTCTGTAACCAAGGTGGAGGGTTTGGCCGGATGGCCGTTGACCGTCACCTGCCCGGATTTGATCGCAAGGATGGCACGGTTTCGGCTCTCAAAATGTTCGCTTTTGACGAGGTATTTATCCAGGCGCATTGCTGCCCTCCATCTTGAAGCGGGAACCGTTATGGCTGTTTGTTCGTCCGTGCAGCTGCGATCCGCTCGGCATCCGCCATCCGCCAGAAGAAAAACTCTTCATTCGTATACCCGGCAAAATCGAGCAGGATCGTCCCGTCCGTCGCTACAAAATACGAGGTAGGCGTCACCTGGACGTGTGGAAAGTGTTTGCGTGTATCACGACTGCCCAGCTTGAGATTTAGGAGGACATAGTCGGCCAGACTGTGGACGACATCGGGGCGCTCGAGTACGGAGTGGCGCATCCGTTCACAATACGAACACCCCGGCGCATCGATGAAGACATAAACATTTTTGTGGACAGCCCGCGCCTGCGCCATCGCCTGATCGTACGCATGGTACCACGTCAGTTTCCCGGCCAACAACGGCGCTGCCATCAAAAAGATCCAAATTATTCTCTGCATGATCATCCCTCATGAATTCAGTTGAGGGTATTGTAGCATATTATGGTGTGACCTTGTCCCGATATCTCACGAGGTTCTTCTCCGTATCCACCCGGAAGAGAAACGCCCCCCACTCCATCGTCCCGTTGCCATCCTTGAGCGGCTTGAGATGCGCAATCAATCCAGCCTCATCCGGCTCCTTGTAGCGGAACACCCCGAAAATTCCTCCGGCATCCTTGCCGTGTGTCTCCTTGATCTCATAGACTGAAGCCGGTACGATCCCGGGCACCCACCCCTGTTTGATCGCCTGCTGGTCTTTGACGGCGGCAAGGTCTTTGTACTGGTTGACCGTGATGTCCTTGACAAAAGCCGTGAGAAGCAGGTAGAGGCTGACGGCTACCAGCAGGGTAGCGATAATGAGTTTTTTCATGAGGGGGCTCCTTGGGTAAAAGTGGTGTAGTCAACAATGCGGATACCACAATCGACAAATGTCCGATCGGATGTGACAATCGATGTACACCCGTAATGTTTGGCAGTCATGCATTGTAAAGTGTCTTCAAAGTCTGTGTTATGCCCTCTGGCAAAGCTCACTGCCTCATCAATCACCGTACCGCCAAAAGGGACAATCTCCCAGGCACGACGTGCATACACGATGAAATCAAGCACTTTTTCTTTGTTTCTGGCAATATAATAGAGGGTGCTGAGCATATCTTCCGAAATGACAAATCGATACCCGTCCCCAAGCAAACGATCAAACAACGCGACGGCTCTATCGTGGTCAGATCGATACCCTTCGAGAAAATCAAGCACGATGTTGGTATCGATGAAAATACTATTGGCCATACTTCTCCTCAGCTTTCATCGCGCGAATTTCCTGAATCGATTTATCACGAAAACGCTCTTCGGTCTCGATAGCGCCTGCGAACCGCATGAGTGCATCTCGTTCTTCCTGTTTGGCTTTTCGGATCTTTTTTTCAAGATAGCGCTTCACATCATCCGCCAGTCGCGCAGAGACAAACACCCCTTTGTACTCATGCGACTTGCGATCTTCGATGTCGATGTAGTCGTACCCGCTGATCATTGCACCATTTCGGGTCAATTCACGGATACTCATGGTCGTTGTCATTATTGTCTCCTTGTTGTCATAGGTGTATTGTAGCGGATTGGATTTGTGTTGTCAAACTATAAGATTGTGCATTTCATCTTCCGTCAGCGTCACCACTCCCAGACTCTCCGCCTTGGTCAGCTTCGATCCGGCATCCTCTCCGTAGATCACAAAATCGGTCTTTTTGCTGACCGACCCGCTGACTTTGGCTCCGAGGGATTCAAGGAGTGCTTTGATCGTACCTCGGGGCTGACTCATGGTGCCGGTGAGGACGACGGTTTTGCCTTTGAAGGGATTCTCCTCGGCTTCGACTTTTTTCTCAATAGTCGGGTCGATCGCCTCAAAAAGTTTCAACACAAACGGACGGTTGACCCGCATGAATTCCAGCAGGGAGTTGGCCATCTCTTCTCCGATGCCATCGATGGCCACGAGATCGTCGTAGGTCGCATCGATAATCTCCAAACCAAACGTCTCAGCCAGAGCTTTGCTCGCTACTTCCCCGATGTGTTCGATCCCCAGGGCGTTGATAAGACGGTGGAGCGGTGCACCCCGGGTGGCGTGGATGGCGTCGATGAGCTTGGTGATGCGGCGGGTTTTGAACCCCTCGAGTCCTTCGAGATCAGCCGGAGTGAGGCGGTAGAGATCGAGGACATTGCGGATGATCCCTTCCCGGACGAGAAGCTCGACGATCTTGGCGCCCAGGCCGTCGATGTTCATGCACCCCTTGCGGGCAAAATGGATGATCGAACCGACGACACGGTCGGGGCAGTCGAGGTTCTGGCATTTGATCAATGCCCCCTCATCGAGGAGCTCCGAGCCGCAGGTGGGGCACGCTCTCGGGCGGGGGATCAGATGTTCGGTACCGTCCCGGCGATCGGTGAGGACTTTGGTGATCTTGGGGATCACATCCCCGCTGCGGATGAGGATCACGTGGTCGCCGATGCGGATGTCCTTGCGCTCGATCTCGTCGAAGTTGTGCAGCGTCGCACGGGCGATCATCGCCCCCTCGATCTCGACCGGCTCGACCTCGGCCACCGGGGTGATGACGCCGGTACGCCCCACCTGAAGAGTGACATCGAGCAGGCGGGTAACCTTTTCAACGGCGGGAAATTTGTAGGCGCACATCCATTTGGGGTATTTGACGGTATAGCCAAGCTCTTCCTCTCGGGCAACGTCATCCACTTTGATCACCATCCCGTCCATCATCATTGGGATTGCGTCACGTTTGGAGATCAGGAATTGATAAAAAGCTTCGATCTCCTCAAGGGTATTGCACTCTTTGGAATAGGGAGGCTTGAGAAAGCCTTGAGCATATACAAACTCCATCTTCTCCGAAAGTCTACTCTGAGTCAAACGGTTCTCCCCCAATCCCCAGGGGTAAAAGACCAGCCGCCGTTTGGCCGTCACCGAGGAGTCCAACTGCCGGAGGCTTCCGGCAGCAGCATTTCGGGGGTTGGCAAAGGGTGTTTCGCCCTCGTCAAGGCGTTCGTTATTAATGATTTCAAAATCATCTTTGCGGATCACCACTTCCCCGCGTATCTCTATCAGTCCTTCATACTCTATAGTCAGCGGTACAGAGCGGATGGTGCGTACATTGTCGGTCACCTCTTCGCCGACTACACCATCCCCACGGGTAACAGCACGGATGAGCCGTCCGTCATCATAGAGGAGGTTCATACTCGCGCCGTCAAACTTGGGCTCGCAAAAATACTCAGTTTTTCCTACATGTTTCTCGACTCGATCCAGCCATTCCTGTACCTCTGCCGTGCTGAACACATCTTCCATGCTCCACATACGCTTGATGTGCTTCGCTTTGGTAAACTCATCACGCACCACACCCCCCACGCGCTGAGTAGGCGAATCGGGAGCGAGCTGATCTGGATGTCTCGTCTCATACTCCAGTACTTCGTGATACAGTTTGTCGTACTCTTCGTCGGTGGCGATAGGGTTATCTTCGACGTAATAAGCGTATGCCCATTGCTTCAGGGTTTGTACGTTTTTTAGATATTCTTCATGGGTCATGGAGTATTTCCTATTTTTCTTCCGTTCATTTCCAATGGTTTATATTGTAACACAATATCACTGGTGACTTTCGACTAAGCTGCATCCTTACAAACATCAACAAACACCACCCGGATCAGTAGGCTCTGGAGCATTAGGGTCAACTGTGCCATATGGCAACGTAAAAATAGAGATAAACAGAGACATCAACACAAAAAACCATGCGACATAGTAGCTCATCCCATCGGTCAAATGCAAAGCAATAGCACTGACATATAAAATCGTAGGGAATATCCATGTCCATTGATAAGCCATCAAGCCGAAACCAATCCCATAAGATACAGCCACATCCAGTCCAAAATCCGGCTGCATCAAACCATACAGCCAAAAAAAGACACTCAGCACTCGATAGCGCATCACCGCCGATACCTTACCCGCTCTTTTTTCCCGTAAAACTTCGGCTCGGTTCCCAGCACATAGAGATCGAGGAAGGCCTTGGTGCGTGCCAGAAGCTCCCGAATCTTCATCCGATACGCTGCAGCGGTGCCCGGAATATCTTTGGCCAAAAATCCTATCGCTTGCTGCCCTTTGGCATGGGCGATAAAGAGTGCGCGCTCGAGGTGGAAACGCTGAGAGACGATGATGTAATCCTTCAACCCGAAAATCGCCTGTGCCCGTACCACCGAATCGAGCGTACGAAACCCGGCATAATCGCGGGTGATGTACCGCGCCGGCACCCCGGCTCGGATGAGATCCCGGTACATCGCCGTGGTTTCATCGTAGTAGCGGGTACCGTTGTCACCCGAAACGACGATAGCATCGATTTTGTGTGCTTTCCACAGGGCAGCAGCGGCACGGATACGGTAGAGGTAAAAGTAGTTTTTGCGCCCCCGGGCAACGTATTTGGTCGTACCGAGCAACAAGGCGGCACGTTTGTGGGGGAGCGTGTGAAGATCATCGTAGATATACCGGGAGCCGACATACGCAACATAGCGATCGATAGCGACCGTCACCATCACACCGATGATTACCAGTAAGAGGAAGCGTTTGAACCATTTCATGGGGGTATTGTAGCATATTACGCGTTACGTGTTATGCGTTACGTCTGTTTGACGGAGACTTCACCCCACCTGAACTTTCGAACTGAATGTCACCTCTCTCTATGGACTCTGGAAACATTGCATTTAGACAAAAAACATAACACGTAACACTTAACACGTAACACGCCAAAACTCTTCACTCAAAATATCCACCCCTGTACCAGCGCCATATACCCGACCGTCCCGCCGAAGATACTCACAAGATAATTTTTAAAAATCAGATGCAGTCCTACCGTCAGCCCCACGCCTGCCAGCTCATACAGTCCGTACGGTGTGCTTTGAAAATCGGTATCCTTGAGGGAATAGAAAATGAGGATCGTCAGGATCACTGGGGGGAAATAGATCTCGATGAAGCGGATCACGCCGGGGGTTTTTCCGCTCGGGAAAAAGAGAAAGGCCGCTGCTCGGGTAAGGTAGTTGACCACGGCCATAACAGCGATAGCGCTGAGAAGATAGGTAGTCTCAGACATCACGCTTGCCTCCTGCTTCAACCCGGCTGCGCAACGCAAACATCATCACCAGAGATAAGACGATGGATACGATGAGCATGTTTTTGCTGCTCACACTCATCAGAGCGACTGTCGAAGCGACAGCCCCGATGACGTAGGGGAGGATTTGACGGCGGGTTTTGTATTGCTCCATCGCCAGGACGATGAAAAGCGCCGTCAGTGAAAACGCCACCCCGCGCGTGTCAAAGTGGAACGCATTGCCCGCCAGCGCCCCCAGCACCGAGCCGGTGACCCAGTAGCTGTGGTTGAGCATCGAGAGGAAAAAGGCAAACCATTTCTCATCCAGCCCCTCGGCGGGCTTGATCGTCGTCAGCAGGGCATAGGTCTCATCGGTCAACGCATGGATCAGATACGGTTTGCGCCAGCCGGTGTCGGCAAACTTTTTTAGAAGGGAAAGACCGTAAAAGGCCTGGCGGATATTGATAAACAGCGTCGCGATCGCTATCTGCACCAATCCGACCTTGGCTGCAAAAAACCCTACGGCGGCGAACTGCAACGCCCCGGCATAGATCACCACACTCATCCCCAGCGCCCATCCCCAGCCCAGCCCCTGCGTGCTCAGCAACAGCCCGAATGCAAACCCCAGCACGAGGTAGCCCATGAGGACGGGGATGGAGGCGCGGAGAGCGGCGGGAAATTCGGGTCGCATGGGGTGGGTTCCTTTTGTTCGTGTTATGTGTTAAGTGTTACGTTTTGGGGATGCGGCTTTAGCCGCATGGTGGGACTCAAGTCTTAACCCCTGTTTATTTTTTCTGGGGATTGGACTTTAGTCCAACTTTTTAATGGGACTGAAGTCCCAACCCCTTTTCAACAAAAGTGTTGCATAACAACACATACCAAAACTCCTAATTCAGGGCAGATACAGGATCTGCCCCTACGATGACCAATGACCAATCACAAATCACCCATTACGGCGCTAACGCGCCCCACACTTTCACTGCCTGCACATGCTCCGCCACATCATGGCACCGTACAATACTTGCACCATTTTCGATCGCTTTGAGATGAATTGCTAATGTCCCTGCCAAACGCTCTTCGACCGGCGTGGGAATGATCTTGTCTATCATGGACTTACGGCTGGCTCCTACCAACACTTCACAGCCAAAGACTTTGAAATGCTCCATGTTTCTAATGAGCGTGAGATTATGCTCCAGCGTCTTGCCAAAGCCGATCCCCACATCAAGGATAATATTCTCTCTTTCCAGTCCCAGCGTTTCACATTTTGCTATGCGCTCTTCAAAGAATTCTGAAACTTCCACCATCACGTCATCGTAAGTAGGATTTTGCTGCATTGTCTTGGGGGTGCCCTGCATGTGCATGATGCAGAGTTTGGCATCGTATTGTACGGCTAACTTGATGATGGATTCGTCACTCGCACCGGTAATGTCATTGATCAAAGTAAAGCCGCTTTTCAATGCGTACTCTACGACTTCCGGAGTATAGGAATCGACCGAAAAAACAGCCTTTTCGTAGAGTTTCTCCGAAGTGATAGCATCGCAGATGGGCTTCATGCGCTCCAGTTCGACCGAGGGGCTCACGATATCGGCATTGGGACGAGAGGAAACGGCACCAATGTCGATGATGTCGGCACCTTCGACTATCATCTGTTTTATTTGAGCGACGGCATCCTCTTTCTGGAAGCGGCTACCGGAATAAAAGCTGTCATCGTTGGCATTGATGACCCCCATGATCCGTACGGGAAAGTGCTTCGAAGGGACGAGCTCTGCCAGCTTGTGTGCCACCTTCTTGAGCCCGAAGGGCTGGGCTCTCTCTTTTTTGGCCAGGATTTTGAGCTGCTTGGGAGTAGCGATGAGGAGGCAATCGTACTCCGGTTTTTCACAGGTAATCACTCCACCGGGGACGGCAAGATCAGCTCCGATGCTCAGGGCATCCTGTTTGAGGATGTTGGCGGCGGGGGTTTTGAGCCCGCCGATGTGGATGAGGAGTGTCTCGGCTTTGTCGGCCATGATGGCGATGCCGCCGCTCTGGACGCCATAGGATTTCAAAAGGGCACGAACATTGGTCGGAGTGCCGAGGCGGTAGAGGGTCACGGTCGTTCCTTGTGATGCTTAGTCGAACTTTCTGAAGCATAGGTGTTCACCATGCAGGTATTCGTCCCAATCAGGGGCAGGGACTTCAGTCCCGTCATGCAGGACTGAAGTCCTGCCTCCGATGTTGGATGCATATCCGCCGGGTCAACACTTGAGGTTTCAGTCCTCATGGACGCTCTCTCTTTTTGCGGGCGAGGAGTTTGAGCAGGGCTCCGGTGAGGACAAATGAAGCCGGGGAACCTTTGTCGAGTGCCAGACGGCTGTCGCGCAGGTGATCGAGGGTACGCGTATCGAGACGATAGCGCCGACTCCGAATCGCCGCACTGGCGATCTGCTCGAGGAGGA
>WFSU01000085.1 GCA_015485845.1 Nitratifractor sp.
CTGAAGAGCGGAGCGACATTGCAGTCTACAGTCCGGATGACAGCTTCCTGTTTGTCGGTAACATGGTCTTCAACGGCCGGATGCTCAACTACACCAAACACTCCAACGTTGACGGGTGGATAGCGGCTCTTGAAAAACTAGCCAAGCTCAAAGCCAAATACGTTCTCGGCGGTCACGGAGCCGAACACGGTGCCAACAGCTACAAAAAATCGCTCGAATACCTCAAAATCCTCAAGCACGACGTCAAAGCCGCTTACGACAAAGACATTGAGCGCGAAGAGGTCAAGAAACATGTCCGAGACAGTGCCTTCAAGGGCATCAACTATTATGACCAGCTCAACCACAGCAACATCAATCACTATTATGATCAGTTGGAGTGGGCAGAGTGATGGTCGACCATGGAAATAAAATGATACTAAAGGAGTATTTATGTTAGTGTGCGATTGTATGGGAATAGAATACGATGAGATCAAAGAAGCGTACAAAAAGCACGGAAACGATATTGAGGCCATATCGGAAGATACCGGTGCCGGAACGGCTTGCCGATGTTGTCTGCATGAAGATTGCGGCAAGGTGGACCTTCCCTTGCCTCTTGCAATTAAAAAGGCACAGGAGGAGAGTGAGGCATAATACATCAATACATCTTGATATATTATATTTATTCCGCTATACTTCTGTAAATTCATACAAGGAGCTGCGGATGAAAATAGATATTAGAGGTACGACCATCCCTCGAAATTGGGTGCGTGATGTTTGATTGGTGGCAAAAGATCGTCGATCACTTTACCTATGGCACGCTGGGGCTGAACCCCGACACGGCTGCCGGTTCAGCGTTGGATTTTTTTCTCTTCGATACCGTCAAGATCCTCCTGCTACTGACGGTGATTATCTTCCTCATTACCTTTATCCGCAGTTATTTCCCCACCGAGAAGATACGCGATTGGCTGGAGGGGAAGCATCCGATCACCGGGCACGTTGCCGCAGCGGTGTTCGGGATCATTACTCCGTTTTGCAGCTGTTCGGCGATTCCGCTCTTTCTGGGGTTTATCCAGGCACGGATTCCGCTGGGGGTGACCTTCAGCTACCTCATCTCAGCTCCCATGAACAACGAAATTGCCATCGCGATGCTCTTCACCCTCTTTGGGTGGAAGATCACCGCCCTCTACATCGGGATGGGGCTGCTGGTGGCGATCGTCGCCGGGATTGTCATCGGCAAAATGGGGCTGGAGGATGAGATCCTCATCAAGCCGCCTGAAGTGACACCGGGACATTTTGAGGCCGAGAGCATTCCGGTTGCCGATCGCCTCAAGGAGGCGTGGGAGTACACAGCCGATCTGGTCAAAAAAGTAGGCATCTACGTGCTGGCGGGTGTCGGGATCGGGGCATTTATCCACGGGTACGTCCCCTCGGAGATGATCGCCCGCTATGCCGGAGGGGATGCCTGGTACGCTGTGCCGCTGGCGACGATCCTCGGTGTCCCGATGTATTCCAATGCGGCTGGCGTGATGCCTCTGATCGAGGTTTTGACTAACAAGGGGATGCTCATGGGCTCGGCACTGAGCTTCATGATGGCGATCACGGCTCTGAGCCTCCCGGAGGCGATGATCCTCAAAAAAATCCTCTCGATCAAACTCATTGCGATCTTTTTCGGGATTGTGGCGGTCGGGATCATGCTTACCGGCTGGGTGTTCAATGCGGTACTGGGATGAGACCCCCCTATGCATAAAATATACCAAAGGAAAACCATGACTCTACGTAACACAGTATTGCCTCTTGCTCTGGCTGTCGGTACGATGTCTGCTTCGCAAATGGCATGTCTCAATCCCGTCCACTCCTTTGTCAATGGGACAAAAATGGCACAGAGCGATTTTTCGGCCAATGTGACTTTTGCCAAAGCCGGTATCCAGAAAACATCGATCGGATACGGCTCCAGTCAAGATCGGGAGAACGAAACCACCATTGTTGATGGTACGGTTTATCTCGCACATCCAGATGGCAATAATCACATTGTTCTGCGTACCAAACCTGAACCTGAGGAGGGAGCAACGATGCTGCAAGTCGCCACTCCGGACGACTGGAGTAAGGGGCAAGATGTCGAGGGTATCGGTTCGTTGGAAGATCTTGCTTTTATCTTTGACGATATGGCTGATGATATGGAGTGTCACGGCAAGGCACGGTGGCCATTCAAAATGACGGGGCACGCGAAAAAAATCACATGGAGCATGGATACGTTGCCGAAACATCTGGTCACAACAGCACACGATCAACCGGTAACTGTTGTCGGCATTTACGATACGGCTACCCGCAAAAAGACGTTTATGGTTAAGGGATCCAATTTGCATGCCCATGTGCTGATGCCGAATATCCACGCGGCCGGTCATGTTCGCGAGATTGAGTTTGTGGGGAAAGCACACCTTTTCCTCCCTATTTATAAATAAAAAGGATAGAGAATGAAACGTACGATAAAAATTGTTCTGGGATTGGCTTTGATCGGATATGGGCTGTATAGCCACAACTACTGGTATCTTCTGGGAATCCTCCCCCTGATAAGCGGTATCGTCAACTGGTGCCCGATGAAAACGGGATGCAAAAATGGCCAATGCCGTCCCGGGGACCCCTCAGCGGATGAAGTGGCATCGTCATGCTGCTCGACAGAAATCCCCGAAGAGTATTTGGCGACAGCGGCTACTCCATCTCCCTCAGTAACCGAGGGTACCACCATCAAAATTCTCGGTACAGGATGCAAAAATTGTCTGGCACTGGAGCAGGCCGTTCGGGAAGCGGTGCAATCGCTGCAGGGGGTCTTCAAAATTAAAAAAGTTGAAGACGTACAGGATATAATGGCGTACAAAGTGGTGCGCACGCCGGCGTTGGTGATCAATGAAGTGGTACGAAGCAGTGGCCGTGTGCTGAAGCCTAACGAAGTGCAGGCGTTGCTGCGGGATGGTTCCATGGCAGTCGATGCGCCATCACCGGCATCACAATGTTGCAGTAAATAGACATAAAGGTATTCCAATGACTTTTGATCATTACCTCGAACACTTCACCTATACCTCCCGAAAGGAGATGAAGATTTCGACACCCAAAATGCTGGATCTCATTACCAAAGATCAAGCGGTGGTGATCGACATCCGGTTTCGGGAAGAGTACGCCGCGTGGCATTTGGGATTTACACGCAACATCCCACTCAATGAACTCCCTCATCGCCTCGACGAGCTGCCCAAAGACAAGCTGATCATCACCGCCTGTCCCCACAATGACCGCGCCAACATCGCCCGGATGTTTCTCGCGCTCAAAGGGTACAATGCCCGTTATCTCGTGGATGGACTCCTGCGGACGATGGATGCCCTGCGTGGAGATGCTGCCAAAGAGCTCTATTTTTCCCTCGGTGGGGATAAAGTATGAATCCTATCGTCGAAGGGGACGCCTGCCACACTATGGACGAGGGGGAGATCCTCAACGCCGCCCATCCAGAGTATCCCCTCCATCACGGTGTTCTCTACGGAGACAGGGTGAGCACGGCCAAGTTTTCCAAGCGCCTCAGCTGCGCGATCAAACACTTGCCGATCCGGGTGCAGTTTCACTACGAGCACGATACCCTCAAAGCGGTGGAACAGGGGATCGGGGTCGATCCGACGTTTGTCCTCGATGGGGCGATCCTCTTCGAGGGCTTGGTGGCGGCCGAGACGATTACTGAAACATTTGATATACACATAAAAAATCAAGGAGAAACCCATGAAAACCATTGACCAGCAGGTACGAGATTTTGTCCTCAGTGACGTCTCGGGGATGAAGATCGGCATCGAGGATTTTATCGAGATGCACAACGAAGGCAAGGCAATCCTGCTCGATATCCGGATGCCGTTTGAAACGGCGGCGTGGGGGGTGCATTTTTCGCAGAATATCCCCTACAATGAACTTCCTGACCGCCTCGATGAATTGCCGGAGGATAAGGTAATCGTCTGTGGCTGCCCCAAAGAGTACCGCTCCAGCATGGCCAAAGAGTACCTGCGGTTCAAGGGCTACCCAGCCAAAACCCTCAGCGGCGGCCTCACAGCGCTCGTGGAATACCTCTCCGGCGGCAAAGCCAAAAAGATCCAGCTGTAGATGAATTATCTGGAATATTTTTTCATCACCCTCGGGGTCTCGACCTTCTTCGCGATGGGAGGTGTGGGGAGCGCGGTGGCACTGGTGCCGATCTTTGATTTTATGGGGTTGGGGTTCAACCTGGCCAAGGCGATCGCGCTCTTTATCAACACCTCGACGACGGTGACGGCTACCTACATGAACTTCCGGCGCGGGGTACTCGATGTCCGTTTTGCCCTGCCGTTGGTGGTAAGCTCTCTCGTCACCGCTCCTCTGGGAGCACGGTTTTCGCAGTCGATCGACACGGTGTGGGTGAAGTATCTTTTCATCGCTTTTTTGCTCTTCAGCGCAACGATGATGCTCATGCCCAAAGAGACCAAAACCCACTACGAGAAGCGCTGGATCCTCTACGTCATCGGGGCGGTGGTGGGGTTCATCTCCGGACTGCTCGGGATTGGGGGCGGGGCGCTGGTGATGCCGCTGATGATCCTGCTGGGGTTTGATGCCAAGAAAATGGCCGTAGCGGTAAGCTTCATGGTGCCGTTCTCGACCTTCAGCGCGTTTCTCTCGTACGCGACCTTCGTCCCCATCGACTGGACGCTACTCGGGGTGACGGCAGTGGCAGCGATCCTCGGAGGATTCATTGGCAATCGCATCATGCACTTCCGCCTCAGCGCAGGACACATCAAGAAGATCATCGCCGCGCTGCTCTATCTGATCGCGGCTAAAATGCTGTATGCACTTGTTTGACAGATGCCAATCAGCGATCAGGAGGCAGGACTTCAGTCCTGCATAACGGGACTGAAGTCCCGACCCCTTTGCAACCAAATTTAAAAAAGGATACACATGCACATCAAAATACTCGGAACCGGCTGTGCCAAATGCATCGCGCTGGAGAACAACGTCAAAGAGGCCGTCGCCCAAATCGGCGGCTTCCATCAGATCGAAAAAGTCGAAGACATCATGAAGATCATGGAGTACAACATCCTCAGCACCCCCGGTTTGGTCATCGACGACAAGCTCATCTCGGCGGGCAAAAGCTACAGCGTCGAGCAGCTGGTGAAGATGCTGGAGGGGTAGGGTGGAAGCGACGATCGCCCAATGGCTGGCATCTGGATCGTGGTGGGTGTTTGCCGGGGCGTTTCTCTCTGGGGGCATCACGGCGGCGGCACCGTGCTCACTGGTAGCTGTTCCGCTGCTGGTAGGGAGCTCCTTGGCACTCAACAAAGACCTCGAAGGGCGACAAAAGGTACTCTACACCTACGCCTTCACCGGATTGTTCGCGCTTGGCGTGGCGGTGAGCTTCTCGATCCTCGGCTTCATCGTCGCCAAATTCGGCGGCTTTTTCTCGATCGCCCCGATGTGGGCGTATGGGATCGCCGGGGCAGTGAGCATCCTGATCGCGCTTTATGCGCTGGGGATACTGGGCGAAGTGGACAAATCTTCCATCATCCGCCGCCTGATACGTTTCCGCCTCTTCGGGGGTTTTCTCATCGGTCTGATCTTTGGACTGGTGAGCACCCCCTGCGCCTCGGCACCCCTCTTTGCGATCATGTCGTTGGCGGCCAGTAGCGGCTATATCTACGCATACAGCCTCATCCTCATCTTTGCCCTCGGGCACTCGCTCCTGCTGCTGGCAGCCGGTGTCTCGGTGGGGTTCGCCCAGAGCATCACCTCGAGTCAGACCATGGTGTGGATTTCCGACGCGCTCAACAAAGCCTTTGCGCTGTTGTTGATCGGGTTTGGGATCTACTTTTTCTACCAAATGTATCTACAATTTTAGGAGAACCAATGAAAAAATTACTGTTGACGACCCTCATGGCCACCACCGCACTCTTCGCCGAAGCCCCCATGCTCCCGGCCACCCCGTATGCCAAAGTCGCACCCCTGATCGGCAAAGGCAAGCCGATCTTCCTCGAAGTAGGCTCCAAGATGTGCCACAGCTGCCAGATCATGGATCGGATGCTCTATGTCGTAAAAAAGGAGCACCCCGACTACCCTCTCTATTTCATCGACGTCCAGCAGGAACGCCAGGCCGCCCTGACTCTCAAAGTCCAAATGATCCCCACTCAGATCGTCTTCGATGGAAACGGCAAAGCAGTTTTTCGTCATGTGGGGGGATTGAGCCGGGAGGAGTTGGATAAGGTTTTGGGGAGGTATGGGGTGAAGTAGGCAGCGAGAATTTTTACACTCTAAAGGCTTTATTTTTTAGGGGTATAACGCCACAAATCACAGGAAAAATTGCGAGAGATATTGAGTCGTTTTGTTCTTGTGTAGCGGGTTGTTAGGCACTGCATCGTTGCTTTCAAAGGCATTGATCTAAATATATTTCTGATACATGTCCATACGAGCATTTACCGTTTAATACCAGTTTGATACGGCGCACTCTTTCTGTTGATGCTGCCGTATTTGGCTTGTATTCATTCGGGGCTGGAAGCATAGCAATTAATGATAAGTATTCCTCGTCACTCAATTCTGGCAGAGATTTGTTAAACCAAGACCTTGACCCCTGTTTAATACCAAAAAGTTGTTTGCCATCTTTTTCACCGAAATATGCTGTGGACACGAAGGCAACAAGCTGAATATCCTGACTTCCGCGTTATCCATTCTTCCAAAATTCGTCTCCAAGAAAACTCCCAAAATAAGGGCACTTCAGAATCTCGGAAAAATGTATTTGTGTGTCCCGCCAAAATCAGCTACCATTTTACATGGCATACAGAGTACGCAAAAAGAGAA
>WFSU01000086.1 GCA_015485845.1 Nitratifractor sp.
CCTCGAGCACCACCGAACCCCCTACAATCGGGATACGGGGACAATGATTTTAGAGTAGAGAGTGGACTTTCAGTCCACGAAAGAACCTATGGACTTTCAGTCCATAGTGGTTGAGTGTATCTCATAGAGATTTTTTGACAAAATCAGCCGAGATATTTTTGCAACAAAATACATTCATCAAATTTAAGACCATCTCTTTTGAGAAAAAGGACATCATTCTACCCTTAGCGCCTCCGGGCTCTCCAACTCCATCACCTCCCACGGCAGCCCCTGCCGGTTGAGCTCTTCCATAAACGGATCGGGGTCAAACTCTTCCATATTGTGCACTCCAGTTTCGTACCATTTCTTCTCCAGCATGAGTTTGGCTCCAATCATGGCCGGCACTCCGGTAGTGTAGCTGACCGCCTGGCTCATCACCTCGGTGTAGCACTGTTCGTGGTCGCTGACCTGGTAAATGTAGATGGTACGCTTTTGTCCGTCCTTGAGGCCGTGGGCGACGATGCCGATGTTGGTCTTGCCTTGGGTACGGGAGCCGAGGCTTGCGGGGTCGGGGAGGAGGGTTTTGAGGAACTCAATCGGGATGATCTGTTGGCCGTGGTGTTCCACCGGTTCGATACCGAGCATTCCGACGTTTTCGAGGGCTTTCATGTGCATCAGGTAACTTTCGCCAAAGGTCATGAAGAAACGGATTCGCTGGAGCCCTGGGATGTTTTTGACGAGCGATTCCATCTCCTCATGGTAGAGGAGGTAGCTGTCCCTGGGGCCGATCTCGGGGTAGTCCCAGACTTGTTTGATCGCCATGGGTTCAGTTTCGATCCACTCGCCATCCCCATTATTGTTTCTTTGCCAATAGCGCCCCTTGGCCGAGACTTCCCGGAGGTTGATCTCAGGGTTGAAATTGGTCGCAAACGGGTAGCCATGGTCTCCGGCGTTGCAGTCGAGGATGTCGATTGTCTCGATGGTGTCGAAGTAGTGTTTCTGGGCGTATGCGATGAAGACATTGGTCACGCCGGGATCAAATCCGCTTCCAAGCAACCCCATGATCCCCGCTTCGCGAAATGCCTCATCTCGTGCCCACTGCTCGTGGTATTCGAATTTCGCCTCATCAGGATGCTCATAGTTGGCGGTGTCGAGGTAATCCACACCGGTGGCGATGCAGGCATCCATGATGGTGAGATCCTGATAGGGGAGAGCGACGTTGATGACGATATCAGCCTGAGTTTGGCGGATGAGGCCAATGAGGGCTTCGGTATCATCCGCATCGATCTTCGCCGTGGCAATCTCAACACCGGTATTTGCACGGACATTAGCAGCGATGGCGTCGCATTTGCTCAGTGTTCGGCTGGCCAGGGTGATGGCGCCGAATGTTTCGGCATTCATGGCGCATTTGAATGCGACGACATTGCCGACGCCACCGGCGCCGATGATGAGGGTATGGATGGACATGATACGCTCCTGAAAATCTTTTCTGGATTTTAGCATATCTTTGGAGAATGGAAGATTTTTCATAAATTATATTTTTTACTATTAAATTAATAAAAAGTATGCTATACTGCCCGAACAAGTCTAAGAAATCTGTCTGAGACAGGTTCCGCAATGAAAGGATAGGCTATGAAAAAAATAGGAATGATTCTGGCGATCGCTGTTTCGCTGTACGGTGCCGACAATGACCTGTACGACAATTCTATCTCGCTCAACGTCGGCTATGCTTCGACCTCAGCGACACCCACGCCTTATTCTGGGATGAATTATGGGCTTCAAGTCAACCGAAACCTGAACACCTCAGAGGGAACGTGGAATATCGATGCTTTGCAGTTTTCACTGAGCTATGCCAATCTCAATACGGCAGCCCGTGACTACGCTCTGCGTCTGGGCAGCAATGCACTGTGGTACATCGAAAACAACAGTGACTGGACGCCGTATGTCAAAACCGGGATTGGCTTGCAGTTTTTCTCCGGCACGGGCAAAATTGATGTGGCTAACCATTTTTACGGGACATTGGGTGCCGGTCTGGAATACCAGATGCGGGGCGATACGTCGCTGCTCGGTGAAGTGACCGACCACCTCTCGGCTTCGGGTGAAAATACAGTACGGCTGGCGACAGGACTCAAATACAGCTTCGGGCAGAGTTACTGATTTGGATGCAATCATCACTTCGCTGTCGACGTACGGCTACCTGATCCTTGCGTATTACTCTCTCGGAGGGGGGATGCTCGCTCTCATCGGTGCGGGGATTCTTTCATCGATGGGCAAGATGGACATCACCACTTCCATCGCTATCGCCATCGTGGCCAATGCCATCGGCGACAATCTCCTCTTTTACCTTGCCCGCACCAACAAAGAAGCGGTGCAGAAGTATCTCACCAAACACAAACGCAAAATCGCCTGGACCAACCTCCTCATGCGACGCTACGGCTGGATGGCGGTGTTTATGCAGAAGTACATTTATGGCGTCAAAACTCTCGTACCGATCGTGATGGGATTGACCAAATATGATATGAAAAAGTTTACCATTCTTAACATACCCGCTTCCATTATATGGGGACTTGTGGTTGGGCTGGTAAGTTACTATTTTTCCGATCTCGTTCGGAGCTGGGTCGGGTAGAAACCCCTGATTTTACTTCTCGAAAAAATTCTGCAATGTTTTCAAATAAAGCGGATGACGCACAATTGCACTGTGTGTCGTCCCTCTTAGTACGATCACTTCCGGTTTTTTCTTAAACGCTTTTATCAAATTTCTACTGCTGACATTGGGGATCTTCTGATCGCCTTTTGCCATGATCACTTCGGTTTGTTCGTCGATGGCGGGCGCAAACTTCTTGCTGGGGAACGGGTCTTTGAGGATGAGGGAGACCGGCAGCCAGGGATACGCCTTTTTGGCGGCGATGAGGATGCCGTCGTAGGGGGTTGTCAGGAGGAGTTTGCCCCCAGTCCGTTTGGCGGCGGTGTAGACTGCCATGCCGGTACCGAGGCTGCGACCCATGATGTCGACGGTTTTGTGTTTGGGCTTTATCGTGTCAAACAGGGCGAGCGCGTCGGCGTAAAAGGCATCCTGTGATGGTTTCCCCTCGCTGTTGGCGTATCCCCGGTAGCGGACGAAGTAGAGGGTGTGGTGTGGTAGTGCTTTGGAGAGGCGCTTGGCGTCGTCCCAGTCGCTGGTGGTGTTGCCGGGAAAATAGAGGAGTGCTTTGGACTGACCGGGATTGAGGCGGTCGATCCAGATGCGGGTATCGGGTGCGGCCTGAAACCAGAACCCGTCAAAGGGTTTGGGGTGGGCATCCCGAACGAAGAGGAGGTCACGTTGTTTTGTGTACATGTAGCCCGCCGCAGCAAGATAAAGGATGAGGACGAGTCCGAGCAGACGGCTGATGGCTTTCATGGTGACTCCTTGTTGAGTATAGGGTTAGTCGTGTGATCCTTGTACGAACTTTTCGATGCGGCGGATCCCTTCGCGGATGGTGACAATATCGGTGGCAAAGGAGAAACGGAAGTATCCTTCTGCCCCAAAAGCCAGCCCCGGCACGACGGCGACGCCGTATTGCGCGAGGAGGTCTTTGGCAAATTGCATTGAATCCTGGGTGACGCCTTTGATGTTGACAAACAGGTAAAAGGCTCCCTTGGGGCGGACGACGCTGAGCCCTTCAATGGCGTTCATCAGTTCGGTCGCTTCCCGGGCGCGGGATTCAAACGCCTGGCGCATTTGCTCGATCTCTTCGTCCACTTTTCCGAGCATGGCAGGGATGGCGGCTTTTTGGGTGATGGAGTTGATGTTGGAGGTGCTCTGGGACTGGAGGGAATTCATCTTGCTCACCAGCTCCTTGCTGGCGCAGGCGAGGTACCCGAAACGCCATCCGGTCATGGCAACGGCCTTGCTTAGTCCGTTGACCGTGACGGTGCGGCGGTACATATCGGGGTTGATGGAGGCCGTGGAGACAAACTCCGTCCCTTCGTAAACAAGCTTTTCGTACATTTCATCGCTGACGACCACTACTTTGGTGCCTTTGAGCACTTCACCGAGGGCGGCGAGCTCTTCGCGGGTGTAAACCGATCCGGAGGGATTGGAAGGGGAGTTGAGGATGAGCATTTTCGTCCGGTCAGTCAGGGCTTTTTCGAGCTGTGCCGCCGAGATCTTGAACCCGGTGCGATCCTCGGTGTCGATGATCACCGGTGTCCCGCCGGCATATTTAACCAGCTCGGGGTAGGTGACCCAGTAAGGGGCAGGGATGATCACTTCATCCCCTTCGTCGATGAGTGCCTGCGTGAGGTTAAACAGCGACTGCTTGGCGCCGTTACTGACAATGATTTGCTTGGTATCATATTCCAGACCGTTTTCACGCTTGAGTTTCGATTGGATCGCTTCGAGGAGTTCGGGAATCCCGGCGACAGCGGTATATTTGGTGAACCCTTCGTTGATCGCTTCGATGGCAGCGTCTTTGATCGTCTGGGGGGTATCAAAGTCGGGCTCACCGGCTGAGAAGCTGAGGACATCCTTGCCCTGAGCCTTGAGCTCGGCAGCAAGGGTAGAGACGGCGATGGTCGCCGAAGGAGAGAGGGTCTGAATGCGGTGTGAAAGCATGAAAAAACCTTTGAGTGTTTTGATGGGATGATTATACACTATTTTGGGTTATGTCAGCTCCATCTCCTCATCCATCTCTTCAAATCCGATCATCTCACTGAGAATCTCTTCGGTGGGTTGGGAACCTTGGAAATAGTAAGAGACGAGGGTTTCGCCTACTTTTCCGTGGTAGAGATCGTCCAGAACTTCGATATAGTCGGCTTTGAGATAAGGGCGGATCGTCTCGAGGTCACGCAGGATGTCAACCCGATAGGACTCGGGGGCATTCTGCCCGTATTCGCGATCGAGGTTTTCACGGTCGATTTCGTCGGCTGCTTCAAGCATGGTGCGGAAGATAAAGTCCTCGAAGTTTTGCGCCAACAGTTGCGCCTCCTCTTCATCTTCAAAGACAAGCCCCACCATAGGCTCCGCCTCGCTACCCGTCTCATAGATCAGGACGTAATGGAGTGCCTCATCGATCCCTCTGGCAAACGGTACGAGGGTGTGGGTGTCACTCTGCCAGTAATCTGGGCAATCGCACTCGACGATCTGCTTTGGCCTCATGAGAAACAGATCGCCACCGGTATGGAAAAGCAAAGGGGGATTTTCGTGGAGGGTGGGGTACACCTCTTTGGCCCAGTCAAATCCTTCCGGAAGCGGTTCACTATGGCCGTCGAGCCAGTCGAGCATGCCGGCTTCATACAAGCGGTGGTAGAGCGGGGGTAGGGTGATTTGGTAGTGGGATTCGATCTCTTTGGGTGTCATGGGAATGCCTTGGTCGTTTTTTGTGGAGTATTATAGGGGATTAGAAATTAGAAGTTAGAAATTATTACTCCACCAAAAAATAACCTGAATCTCAAGCCGCATATTGTACCGAGGGGTGCTTGAAATATCCTGCCACCCGTTCAGGGTTTGTTTGTAAAGCTTCCATAAATGTTCTCGTATTCTCCTCAAGCTCTTTGAC
>WFSU01000087.1 GCA_015485845.1 Nitratifractor sp.
ATGCTCATATGAGCTAAAAACACAAATTATCTCTCGTTCGATATTGAACATTTCAGAAAATCGCATTGTGGGTTTCATTAGAAAATAATCATAAGTTGATGCAGCAAGTCTAATTTTATTCCCACTACTTGTTACATACCAATCTTTAGAAAGATTTTTTATAATTTTGCGTTCATCTTCTGAAAAACTATCAATATTAAATTTTGGATGTATCCCAGATCTAACATGTGTCTGTGCCATTAATATCTCCGAATGTTATGGTTTGCCCAACTATTAATTCAAGGAACATTATAACACCTTCTACTCCAAAACACAATATTAACAGGAGGCTGATTGTTGATTGTGCCATCCCCAGCACTTTAGCAATCATATGCCAAGAATTCAAACTTCAATTTCCAATACAATTTTCACTTGTTGATCTATCTCTAACATCTCTTTATGAGTAAGCTTGGCAATCAAACCATTTAAAATTCTTTGATTATCCAAAGCTCGTATTTGATCACACAATACATCACTTGTTTTTTCGAGTTTGTCCCTTTTTGTTATCCTGTATCTTAACGGAAAAGCACCATCTATTAAAACGGTTGAAATGGGCAAAACAATAGTTGTAGGGTGTTCGCAATCATTCAAAATATTTGTTTGATAAATCAGAACCGGTCTTATTTTTCCAACTTCATTCCCTTTTTTAGGGTTGAGTTTGGCTAAATATATTTCACCTTTTTGAAACATTACAATCCATCACTTACAGTATGTTCAAACTCTTGAGACATCTTCAAACTCTCTTCTCTCACTTTGAAAGAAGCATTTTTGATTTGCTCTTTAAGTTGTTCTTTTTCCAGGGCATTTTTGTAGTAAACAACGGCTCTCCTTATCAGATCACTTTTCGTTGTTCGCAGGGTTTTAACCATATCTTCTAATGTATTATAAAAAGTATCATCAGATTTTAACGTAATGGTATGCATTGTTTGCCCTTTCTTTTCTTTGAGTATAGAATAAAACATCTTAAAGTAATATTTTAGTAATACCATGTTTATCTATTGATTCAAGAAGTATTATAAAGCCATGCAATCCAACAAGACAACGGCCAAATTATGCTATAATTCCAGATTTATTTCCCACCCAAGGCAAAACACAACCATGGCAAAAAAACACGACCTCATTCACGTCAAAGGTGCCAGAGAGCACAACCTCAAAAACATCGACGTCACCCTCCCAAAAAACCAGCTGACCGTCATCACCGGCATCAGCGGGAGCGGCAAATCGACGTTGGCGTTTTCGACCCTTTACGCAGAAGGGCAGCGGCGGTACATCGAGTCGCTGAGCTCCTATGCGCGGCAGTTCCTCGGACGCGTGGGCAAGCCCGATGTGGACAAGATCGAGGGGTTGACTCCTGCCATCGCGATTGATCAGAAGACCACCTCCAAAAACCCCCGATCGACGGTGGGGACGATTACGGAGATCTACGACTACCTGCGGCTGCTGTTTGCCCGGGTGGGGCGGCAGCACTGCCATGAGTGTGGCAAGCCGATCTCGTCGATGTCGGCGAGTGACATCATCACCGAGGTGCTGCGTCTGCCAGAGGGCGCCAAACTCATCATCATGGCGCCGCTGGTCAAGGAGAAAAAGGGCACCTTTGCCGACCGGATCGAGTCGCTGCGGCACAAAGGATACGTCCGGGCGCAGATCGATGGGGTGATGGTGCGCCTCGATGACGAGATCGAACTGGCCAAGACCAAGAAACACACCATCAAAGTGGTCATCGACCGCGTCGTCGTCAAACCGGACAACAAAGAGCGCATCGGCCAGGATGTCGAAAAGGCGCTGGGTGAAAGCTACGGCGAAGTGGAGATCGAAGTGCTCAACCACGAGGAGCTTGGACTCGACCGCCAGCGCTACCATTACTCGGAGCATCTTGCGTGTTTTGACTGTAAGCTCAGCTTCGAGCCGCTGGAGCCCGTGAGCTTCTCATTTAACTCCCCCAAGGGTGCCTGCCCGGTGTGTGACGGCCTGGGGATCCGCTATACCCTCGATCTGACCAAGATCATCGACGGGGCGCTGAGCATCGAGAAGGGGGCGGTGAAGATCATGTACGGCTTCAACAAAAGCTACTACACCAAGTTTCTCAATGCCTTCTGTGAGCAGAATGGCATCCCGACGAACATCCCCTACGAAGAACTCCCCGAGCATCAGAAAAAGGCGATCCTCTATGGGCTGGGATCGAGCGTAGACTTCACGTGGAAGCGCCACAAGCTCCACCGGGAGTGGCCGGGGGTGGTGAAGTTCGCCCATGAGATGTTCAAGGATGAAAAAGATGTCGCCGAGTACATGACCGAGAAGGTGTGCGATGCCTGCGGGGGCAACCGTCTGCGCCCCCGGTCGCTCGCGGTCAAGATCGAGGGGCACTCCATTGCCGATCTGGTCAACATGCCGATCGAGGAGAGCTATGCCTATTTTGCCGAGGGGGATAACTTTTCCCACCTGAGTGAACAGCAGAAGCTCATCGCCGCCTCGATCCTCAAGGAGATCCAGGAGCGGCTTTTCTTCCTCTACGACGTGGGACTGGGATACCTGAGCCTCAGCCGGGATGCCCGGACGATCAGCGGTGGGGAGGCGCAGCGGATCCGGATCGCTTCGCAGATCGGCTCAGGGTTGACCGGAGTGATGTATGTATTGGACGAACCCAGTATCGGGCTGCACGAACGGGATACCCTCAAGCTCATCCGCACCCTCCAGTCTCTCAGAGACAAGGGCAACACCGTCATCGTCGTCGAACACGACAAAGAGACGATCGAAGCGGCCGATTACCTCATCGATATCGGCCCCGGCGCCGGGGCGTACGGTGGGGAGATCGTCTTCGCCGGGGAGGCGAAGAAAATGGCCAAAGCCAAAACCCTCACCGCTGACTACCTCAGCGGCAAGAAGACCATCAGCTACCCCCACGATCGCCCACAGACTGACTGGCTCACCGTCTCCGGCGTGACCCTGAACAACATCGAGAACCTGAGTGCAGAGATACCTCTGCGCAATTTCGTCTGCGTCACCGGCGTGAGCGGCTCGGGCAAAAGCTCCCTGATCCTCCAGACTCTCCTGCCCGCTGCGCGAGAGATCCTCAACCGTGCCAAGAAGGTCAACCGCGTCGACGGCGTGACCGTCGAGGGGCTCGACCACCTCGACAAAGTGATCTACCTCGACCAGAGCCCCATCGGACGCACCCCGCGCTCCAATCCGGCGACCTACACTGGAATCATGGATGAGATACGCAAACTCTTTGCCCAGACCAAAGAGGCAGAGCTGCGGGGTTACAAAGTGGGGCGCTTCAGTTTCAACGTCAAAGGGGGGCGCTGTGAGAAATGCCAGGGGGACGGGCAGATCAAGATCGAAATGCACTTCCTCCCAGACGTCCTCGTCGAGTGCGACGCTTGTCATGGAACCCGGTACAACGAACAGACCCTCGAAGTGCACTACCGGGGCAAAAGCATCGCCGATGTGCTGGCGATGAGTGTGGGGGAGGCGCTGGAGTTTTTCAAAGCCGTTCCGGTGATCGCCGCCAAGCTGAGTACGCTGACGGCTGTCGGACTCGACTACATCGCACTCGGGCAAAATGCCACGACCCTCTCCGGCGGGGAAGCGCAGCGGATCAAGCTGGCCAAAGAGCTCAGCCGCAAAGACACCGGCAACACCCTCTATATCCTCGATGAGCCCACCACCGGACTTCACTTCGCCGACGTCGATCGCCTCACCGGTGTCCTGCACCACCTCGTGGAGCTCGGCAACAGCGTCGTGGTGATCGAACACAATCTTGATATGGTCAAAAATGCTGACTGGGTTATTGACATGGGGCCTGAGGGGGGAAATAAGGGAGGAGAGATTGTCGCGACGGGGACACCGGAACAGATTGCTGCGGATCACGAAAAGAGTGGGAGTTATACCGGGAAGTTTTTGGCGCAGGGGGCTTGATTAATCACATTTTGGCTAAAATATCTGCTATTCCCGCCAAGGTCATCCATGAAAACACTTACCATCATCGACACATTCGGCTTCTTTTTCCGTGCCTACTATGCGCTGCCGCCTCTGCGAAACTCGGAGGGCTTTCCCACAGGTCTGCTCACCGGATTTATCAATATGATCCATCAGCTCGAAAAAGACCATGCCACTGACTATCTCGTGTTTGCTCTCGACAGCAAGGGGCCGACGTTTCGCAACACCCTTTACGATGCCTACAAAGCCAACCGTCCCCCCCCGCCGGAGGATCTCGTCAAGCAACTCCCCATTGCCATCGAGTGGATCGAGCAGATGGGGTTTGCCAATGTCTCAGCGGATGGCTTCGAAGCCGATGATGTGATCGCGACGATCACACGCTGTGCAGTGGAAGCCGAGATGCGGGTCATGATCATCTCGCATGACAAGGATCTCTACCAGCTCATCGATGATGACCGGGTCGTGATCGTCGATGCGATCAAGAAAAAAGAGATCAACGAAGCCGGGTGCGAAGCCAAATTCGAAGTTCACCCCCGTGATTTTGTCAACTTTCAGGCGATCATCGGGGACAGTGCGGACAACGTACCCGGCGTCAAAGGGATCGGCCAGAAGGGTGGCTCGAAACTCATCAACCAATTTCATACGCTCGAAAACATCTACGAGCACCTCGACGAGGCGGGTACGCCCCGCATTCAGAAGCTTTTGAGCGAATCGAAAGAGATGGCATTTCTCTCCCGGGATCTGGTGACACTGCGGGACGATGTATTTCCGACCTGTGACCTGGAGCAGTACCGGCTCGAGGAGCGGGAGTACCTCGGAGCGTTGCGCGAGGAGTTTGAGCACTATGAGATGCGTCAGGCTTTGCGACGGCTCGATGGCAACGGTGCCAAAGCGGCGAAACCTTCATCGACCACGTCGGCGACTCCAGCCCCTCCGGCAGCCCCTTTGTTTGAAGCGATCCTCCTCGATACGGCGGAGAAACTCGATGCAGTGCTGGCGACGGTGACACCCGAGACAATCGTAGCATTCGATACTGAGACGACGGGGCTCGATACGCGCAACGACACGATGGTGGGGTTTTCGTTTGCCCTTGAGGAAAACCGGGCGTATTATGTCCCCATCGCCCACAGTTACCTCGGCGTAGGGGATCAAGTGAGTCGCGAAACGGCGATGGCGGCTATAACACAACTGATGACTGCACGCATCGTAGGGCAGAACCTCAAGTTTGACCTCGGACTCCTTTACTCCGCCGGGATCGAAGAACGTGTGCCGTATGCCGATACGATGATCATGGCCTGGCTGCTTGATCCGGGCAAAAAAGTGGGTCTCGATGTCCTGGCCAGAAAATTCTTCGGTTACGAAATGAAACCGTTCAAATCGCTGGTCAAGAAAGGGGAGAACTTCTCAACCGTTCCCCTCGAAGAAGCGGCGTTTTATGCAGCCGAAGATGCCTGGATGACTCTCCGTCTTTACCATAAACTTACCGAGTTTTTTGCCTTGACCGATCCGAAGATTGCCGAGGAGGCACGGCAGGTGGAGTATCCGTTCGTCAATGTCCTCATCCACATGGAGCGGGAGGGGATCCGGGTCGACACGGCGCATCTGGAGCACCTCAGAGAGAGCATGAGCGCGAAGCTCTCGGAGCTGACGCGGGAGATTTATGATCTGGCCGGGACGGAATTTAACATTCGATCGACCCAGCAGCTTGGGGTTGTTTTGTTTCAACAAATTGGCCTCAAAGGGGGCAAAAAGACCAAGACGGGCTACAGCACCAACGAAGCGGTGCTCACCAGGCTCAAAGATGAGCATCCTGTCATCCCGAAAATCCTCGAATACCGGGAATACCAGAAGATGCTCTCTACCTATGTCGAACCGCTGAAAAAATTGGCGGAGCAGAATGCGGAGCACCGCATCTACACCCACTTCCTCCAGACCGGCACGGCGACGGGACGGTTGAGCTCCCGTGATCCCAATCTTCAGAACATTCCGGTGCGCTCCGAACTGGGACGCAGTGTCCGGCGGGCGTTTGTCTCGGAGGAGGGGAAGCGTCTTATCTCCATCGATTACTCCCAGATCGAGCTAAGACTGCTGGCGCACTTCTCCGGCGATGCGGCGCTGAGAGAAGCCTTTGCGAGCGGGTACGACATCCACATGGCCACGGCGATCAAGCTTTTTGGTGAAGAGGAAGCGGCGGCCAAACGGAACTTTGCCAAGTCGATCAACTTCGGCTTGCTTTATGGCATGGGGTCGCGCAAGCTGGCCGATGAACTGGGGCTGTCTCTTATACACATCTCC
>WFSU01000088.1 GCA_015485845.1 Nitratifractor sp.
AGGAATACCCCGTCCCGAAATCGTCGATTGAAAAACCAAACCCGAGACGCTTGAGCTCATGAATACGGGCAATCGCTTCGTCAATGTTGCTCATGATGCCGCTCTCGGTAATCTCGATATTGACCCAGAGAGGATTGATACGATGCCGGTGCACCATCTCGACAAATTTATCGACAAAGTTGGGCTGGAGGAAATGAACACTGCTGACGTTGACCGCGATATAATTCAGCGGGAATTCGATCAACGTATCAGCCATGGTGCGCATGTCCCGGAACACTTGCTCAAAAATCCACTCTTCGAGGCGGATGATCGCCCCGGATTCTTCGGCGATGGGAACAAACTGTGCCGGGGAAATCGGTCCCTTTTTGGGGTGGTTCCACCGCACCAGCGCTTCGGCACCCGTCAGGATGCCGTTGTGGATATCCTGCTGAGGCTGATAGTACATGGTCAGTTCGTTGTTGCGGATCGCTTTGTGGAGATCATTGGCAATAGCCATATCGTTCAACGCCATACCATCCCGCTCCCTCTCGTAGAAACGCACTGTACCTCTCGTCCCCTGCTTGGCACCGAACATGGTGCTCTCAGCGTATTTCAAGATATCGATCGGCGTCACCTCGCTCGAGTCGAAAAGCGCTACCCCGACCGTAAATCCGATGTGATAGTCGGCGTCTCCCACCACGAGGACTTTCTCAAAGGCACGGCGCAGAGCCCCGATAAACGCCAGTACTTCTTCCCGGCTCTCCGTCCGATCAGCTGACAACACCGGCAGGAGGATCGCAAACGTATCGGCTCCGATCCGAGCCACCGTCCCCCGACTGTCTGTACTCTTCTGCAACTGTCGGGCGATCTTCTTGAGTACGGCGTCCCCGGCCTTCTGACCGTAACTGCGATTGATACTGTTGAAGTGATCAATATCAAGAAACAGCAGAGCACCGAATGCCCCGGTACGGAGTTTGGCATCGATGGCGATTTTCAGGCGTTGGAGCAGCAGGGTACGATTGGGGAGATCGGTCAGCTCGTCATAATATTTCATGTGCGCGAGGTCTTCCTTGGCACGAACTTCGGCGGTCACATCTTTGAGGATCGTGATCCCCCCAACGACGTTATTTTCATCATCATGCAGGGGGGTCGCCGAGAGGTTGATGTACGTCGTCTCCTTGCCAAACGACGTCGCACTCAACGTATCCTGATACTCTTCACCAAACCCACGCAGTACCCGCTCATGCAATTGCAGTACCGCTTCATCCGGCCAGAGATGTCGCAGGTCGGCTCCGACGATATCACTTTTGTTTTCACTGCCCGTCATTTTGAGAAAATAATCGTTGGCATCCTCGATGAGCAAATCGGTATCGAAATGGTATATCCCCACCGGTGCCCGCTCAAACAATGAAAAGAATTGCTCGTTCAATTTCTGATAGGAGTGCTGGGTGACGTAGTTGTTGATCCGCTCACTCAATGCACTGTTGATGATCTCACCATAATAGTGAGCCGAAAGGAGCATCAGCAGTACCAACGCCAATCCGATCACGGCAAGGATATGGTTTTCCGAATGATCCATGAGAAAGATGCGAGCCAGTATGGGGAGAAAGACAAAAGAGGCATAGACGAAAAGAAGCCACTTCTTGGAAGCCAACAACCCCATCGAAATCCAACCGATCGTCATCAAAAGGAATAAGACAAACAACTGTACCGTTATGCCTGTCGCAGGAAAAAGCAACCAGGCTGCCGCACCCCAGACCAGCCCACTGACGAGGACATCGGTATAGTAGCGATTCAACCATGTCTGGCTATAGAGCACTTTTTCTTCTTCTCCCGCTCGACGGAAAAGACGATAATGGTATGCCCGATACAATAAAATAATCCCATTCAGACCGATCCAGATCATGAGATTCATTAGCTTGATTTTTCCGTACAGAAGACCCAGGAGTAACAACGCACCCAGGAATTGTCCCAACAACATGTACGGCAAGAACTGATAGTAGAGGTTCAGTTTATCGTAAGCCCTTCGATTTTCCTGCAGAATGGTGTCGACGATACCCCGTAATGCTGCCGCCATATTCTTACCCTTTGTTCCCTAAAATGTTTTCGCGTTTTTTCGTTATTATACAGGGATTATACTTGAGAAGTGCCTGTTAGAGGTGCCCTTAATTTTTACTTGGGGCGAAGTTGGATAAACTACGGAAAATTACTTTCGGGAAAAGGTAAAAAAATGGAGACTTTTTTGACGCAGGCACGTGAGGCAGCTACGCGAATGGCGACCCTGGACGGTCGGAACAAACGGGAAATCCTCCTCGACATGGCTGAGGCTCTCGAAACCCATGAACAACGCATTCTCGCAGCCAATGCACGTGATATGGAATATGCCAGGGAACATGCGATCTCAGCGGCATTGCAGGATCGCCTCATGCTTGACGCCAAACGGATCGCGGGGATGGCACAGTCGCTGCGGGAGATTGCCGCCCTGCGGGAGCCGGTCGGCCGGGTGCTGGATGGCTGGATCACCGATGCAGGATTCAAAGTCGAAAAAACCAGCGTCCCCATCGGGGTCATCGGCGTCATCTACGAATCCCGACCCAACGTCACGGCCGATGTGGGGGCTCTCTGCTTCAAAAGTGGCAACGTCGCTATCCTCAAAGGGGGCAAAGAAGCCGAGCACTCCAACCGTGCCATAGCCGATGTCCTCCAGGATGTCCTCGAAGCCCACGGTCTCCCCCGCGAAGCGATCGCCCTGCTGCCCGACAGCTCCCGTGAGGGGGTCGCGCAGCTGATCAAACAGGATGCCTATGTCGATCTCATCATCCCCCGGGGTGGCGAGGCGCTTATCCGCTACGTCTCCAAAAACGCCACCGTCCCGGTCGTCAAACACGACAAAGGGCTCTGCCACACCTACATCGACCGTGACGCCGACACCGACAAGGCCATCCGTGTCAGCCTCAATGCTAAAACCCGCCGCCCCGGTATCTGCGGCGCGATGGAGACTCTTCTAGTGGATGCAGCAATCGCCCCCTCGATTCTGCCATTACTCAAAGCTGAGTTTGACGCCAAAAGCACCGAGCTTCGCGGCTGCGAAAAGACCCGGGAGATTCTTGACATCAAACCCGCAACCGAAGAGGACTGGGACACCGAATACCTCGACAACATCCTCTCGATCAAGATCGTCTCCGGTGTCGACGAAGCCACCGACCACATCGCCCGCCACGGTTCCGGTCACTCCGATGCTATCCTGACGGAGAACCATACCACCGCCGAAATCTTCCTCAATACCGTCGACTCCGCCTGTGCCTACCTCAATGCCAGCACCCAGTTCACCGACGGTGGCCAATTCGGCTTCGGTGCCGAAGTGGGCATCTCCACCAACAAACTCCACGCCCGAGGCCCCATGGGGATCAACGAGTTGACCACGTATAAATATAAGATTTACGGGCACGGAGAGACACGGCCGGTGTAAACAGGATCGGCTAAGCACACTTTCGATACTATTGCGAGCTAAATCAACCTGTGCACAGGTTATATACCAAAAGGAACTTCCCAAATGAAACGAACCTATCAACCCCACAATACCCCCCGCAAACGTACCCACGGTTTCCGTACGCGTATGAAGACCAAAAACGGTCGCAAAGTCATCAACGCACGTCGTGCCAAAGGACGGAAGCGATTGGCCGTATAAAACACTTCGACCGCCTCCGAAACTCCCGTGAGTTTGATGCGGTCTACAAGCGTGCCACCAAAACGTGGCATACCCCTCTCTTTGTCCTCTTTTATCGTCGCGATCCCTCCCAATATCGTGTCGGATTTGTCGCCGGTAAAAAAGTAGGCAACGCTGTCAAGCGCAACCGCGCCAAACGTCTCCTCCGTGCCCATTTTCTCACCCACATTGACGAGCTTGCTCCCGGACAGTATGTGTTTGTCGCCAAAGCACCCCTGTTGAAACACGGCTATTCCGAACGATCCGACGCCTTCAAACTGGCGCTCAAACGGGCAGGAGCCCTCCAAAAAAACATCCCACATTCCGCGAACAACCACTCAGCAAAACATCTAAGCAAAACATCGGTATAATCCTAACCCCATTTGTCACAAAATCTATATGATGATATAAAAGGCTACCCTTTGGAACAACAAGACCTCAATAAGCGGCTCATGCTCGCCCTCGTCCTTTCGTTTGCGATCCTGTTTGGATTCAGTTACCTCTTCCCTCAGGCCAAACCGGCACCCCATGAGACCAATGCCTCGTCAACGCCAACACCCACCACCGCTCAGGGCTCAACCCCTTCTGCTTCACCGACGGCACCAGCCACCCCGGTCAGCACCACGACCAAACCGGTAACCCCGGCGCAGACGAACCCGGCATCTGCCCCCACCCGGGAAAAAGCGCTCGCCACCATCCATGCCAAAGATTTCGTCTGGACGATCGATACCTTCGGCCGGATCTCCAGCGCCAAACTGCTTGAAAAGAAGTATCAGACCAAGGAAGGCAAAGCGCTTGAACTGTTTGATCCCAAACACGTCAAACCGCTCGAACTGCGTTTCGCCGATGCCACCATCAATACTGAAGCCTTCCAAAAGCCCTACACCGCTTCGGCTTCGGAAATGACCATAACAGATACACCTCAAACCTTGACGCTGACCCAGGTTTTGAGCGGCACGACCGTCACCAAAAAGTTGACCGTGTACCCTGACGGCCACTATGACCTCGAGATCCACACCGACAAACCCACCGACTTCTTCGTCACACCGGGTCACCGTCCCGAAGCCGACCATGCCCGGTATATGCTGGTACGCGGCGCGATGATCCGGGACAGCAAAGGGGTCAGCACGACCGTTGAAGACGGCAAAGCCGACAAAACAGTGACCATCCCGGATGCCACCATCGTCTCCGCTTTTGACCGATATGCTGCGTCGCTTTTCTACCGTTTCGATGCGCCACTCCCCGCCACGCTTACTCCGGAAGCCAACCAAAACCCACTCCCTTTCGTCGCCGGGAAAGGTGATCTCAAACTCCACGGTTATCTCGGTCCCAAAGAGTATCGAACCCTCCAGAAACTCAACCCTCAGTTGACGGATGCGATCGAATTCGGATGGTTTACCTTTCTCTCGCGTCCCTTCTTCAAAGTCATGGTCTGGATCCATGATTATGTCGGCAACTGGGGTTGGGCGATTGTTCTCTTTACGATCCTCGTCAAGCTTATCCTCTTCCCCCTCTCCTACAAAGGGATGATGTCGATGAACAAGATGAAAGAACTCGCACCGAAAATGAAGGAGCTCAAAGAGAAGTACAAGGGCGACCCGGCCAAACTCAACCAGCAGACCATGGCGCTCTACAAAAAGCACGGTGCCAACCCGATGGGTGGCTGTCTTCCGATGCTCTTGCAGATCCCGGTCTTCTTTGCCCTCTACCGGGTCTTGCTCAACGCCGATGAACTCCAGGGGGCTCCCTGGATCGGCTGGATTACCAACCTGGCCGACAAAGATCCCATCTATGTCCTGCCGGTACTGATGGGGGCGAGTATGTGGCTGACGCAGAAACTCCAGCCCAGCACCATGACCGACCCGATGCAGCAAAAGATCTTCCAGTGGTTCCCCGTGATCATGACCTTTTTCTTCCTGACCTTCCCGGCAGGACTGGTACTCTACTGGTTGACCAACAACCTGCTCTCTATCGGACAGCAACTCATCATCAACCGCGCCTATGAAAATCACAAAGCCAAAACCAAGGCACACAACGAAGCATAAAAACATTTGAAATAATTTAAGGACTATCCATGAAAAAAATCGAAGCCAAAACACTCGAAGAAGCCTACGCCAAAGCCGCAAACATTTTTGACTGTTCGGTTACCGATCTTGAATATGAGATCGTGCAGCACCCCAACAACGGTTTCCTCGGGATCGGCGCCAAAAACGCTGTGATCGTCGCCGCTTGCCGTACCCGCAGCCGTGCGGAAAAACCCTCGACTCCCAGTCATTCCGATAGACGGTCAGCACCCAAAAAGCCTCAAAAGAAAACGGAACAACCTGCCCAATCTTCCCGCAAGGAAACACGTCCCACTCCCCCGGAACAACAACCCTTGAAAAAGGAGAGCGCAGCCAGACCAAAAACTTCCGAAAGTGAATCGGTAATCCTGAATGGTTTCTTCGACGATGGAGAGAAGAAACAGGGCAAATCGATGGCCGAAAATGCTGAAGAGACCAAACCCGCCCTTTCAAACCAGGAACTGAGTATCACCATCGAAGAGCGTCTCGGTACCCTGATGCGCTCGACCTGCTTCGACATTGACACGGTCGAAGTGGATGTCATCGACGGCACGGCGTACATCTTCATCGACGGCGAAGACGCCGCCCTGCTCATCGGCAAGGAGGGGTACCGCTACAACGCCCTCTCCTACCTCCTCTACAACTGGATTCACAACGAATACGGCCTCTACATCAAACTCGAGATTGCCCAATTTCTTGCCTCGCAACAGGAGATGATCCGCAACTACATCCAGCCGGTCATCGAGCACGTCCACCAGAGCGGCTGGGGCAAAACCCGCCCGCTCGACGGGATCCTCGTCCAGATCGCTCTCGAGCAGCTGCGCGAAGAGTTTCCCCACAAATACGTCGCCATCAAACGTACCAAACAGGGCGAACGCTACATCCTTATCAACGAGTTCAACAAGCGTTCATGAGTGCCACCATCGCCGCCATCGCCACCGCCGGTGGTGTCGGCTCCATCGCCATCGTGCGCCTCAGCGGCTCTGAAGCCCTCACCATCGCCCGACTCATCGCTCCCCATGCCTCTTATGTCCCCCGCCAGGCGGATCTCACCTCTCTTTACGATGCCGAAGGGGCGCTGATCGACCAGGCGATCGTCCTCCATTTTGCCGCCCCGCGCAGCTTCACCGGAGAGCCGATCGTGGAGTTTCAGTGCCACGGAGGACAGATCGTCGCCGAGACTATCCTCCGAACCACCCTCGCCTACGGTGCCCGCCTCGCTGAGCCGGGAGAATTCAGCAAACGCGCCTTTCTCAACGGAAAAATCGATCTAAGCGAAGCCGAAGCGATTGCCCGACTCATCGAAGCTCGGAGTGTCGATGCCGCCCGCATCCTCGCCCGTCAGCTCCGGGGGGAGCTGGGGCAGTTTGTTACCAGTATACGGGAAAGCTTACTGACCGCCCTTGCCCATTCGGAAGTGATGATCGACTACGCCGAAGATGTCCCGGATGATGTCCTCAACGGACTCACTCGCCAACTCGAAGAGCTGAGTACTTCAATCCAGCACATTGTTGAGAGCAGTCGACGCCGACGTGGCCTAATCGAGGGGTTCCGTGTCGCCATCATCGGCAAACCCAACGTCGGCAAAAGCTCCCTCCTCAATGCCCTCCTTGACGACGACCGTGCCATCGTCAGCGATATCGCCGGCACGACCCGCGACACCATCGAAGCCTCCCTGCGGATCGGTTCACACATCATTCGCCTTATCGACACCGCCGGGATCCGATCCTCCGAGGACACCATCGAGAGGATCGGCGTTGAACGTTCGCTTGCCTCCGTCGAAGAAGCCGACGTCATCCTCGCCCTTTTCGACGGCAGCCGTCAATGGGAGGAAGAGGACGACCGCATCCTCACCCTACTGGAGACTCGTCCCGACGTGACCATTCTTGCCGCGATCAACAAAAGCGATCTCCCCCAGCGCCTTGACACCGCTCCCCTCGCCGGATACGATCCCATCGCCATCAGTGCCCACAACCATTTCGCCCACCTGATCGCCACCCTCCAGGCTCTACTCGATGCCCTCGGAAGCAGCGACGAACTCCTCCTCGCCTCCGAACGCCAGATCGAAGCCGTCGAAGCGACCCGTCACGCCATCCATGCAGCTACCGAACCTCTCATACACGGAGAACTTGAGCTGTTCAGCTACCACTTGCACGAAGCAATTGCTCACATCGGCACCCTCACCCATCCCTATGAAAACGACCAGATGCTCGACCGGATGTTCGGGGATTTTTGTCTCGGAAAATAATAGCATAGGTTAATCATCTTACAGTATAATTAACCAAAGACAATTCAGCAACAAGGATACGTATGCGTTTTAAGACAATAAAGATTTTTTCAGTGCTGTTCATACTCATGGCGCTGAGCGGATGCGGTCATTATGAATTACCTTTCCTGACCGGTGACAAAAAATCTTCCGACCCGTCCAGTAACGGTACCGTCAACGTCGACGGGGTCAACGACGGCGTCAGCTCCGAGAAGCTCGTCATCAAGCGGATCCCCTTCCCGGCCGATGAGTACCAACAACTCAAGACCAGTGGTGACGGGACGGTCAAGGGCTCCATCTCCATCATCTATAACGGTCGTGAAATCCCGGGACAACAAACCAAACTCTACCTCAACCCGGTCACCAGCTATTCCAATCAGTGGTACAGGGAAAGTTACCTCGGCGGCCACAAAATGGGCAAATCCGACCCCCGTCTGTTCAACTATCTCAAATTCACCGCTTCCAACGCCGGCGGCCAGTTTGCCTTTTACGGCGTTCCGGCGGGTCGGTATTACGTCGTCGGGACGGTCAAATGTACGGAGTGCGGCGGCAAAAACATCCGCATCGCCCGCAAAGTTACCGTCAAAAGCTCCGGTACCGTCACCGTTCTCCTGCGCAAGTCACTCTAAATCTTTTCAGACTATCACACATGGAGGCAGGGCTTGAGCCCTGCTCTACGGGACTGAAGTCCCGCCCCCTGATGGAAATGTTGATTCAGGCCGACAGGTATTCCGTCTCGAGCGCAGCATAAAGCGCTTCAGGGCTCAATGCATCGTCTGCTTCGAGGAGGCGCTGCATGACGACATTGTCCTCTTCCCCTCCCCATATTTTCCGATACGTCCCCTCTTTGTACCCGTGATCCTGGCGGAAACGGTTGAGGATATTTTTGCCGACATAGAGCCGGTACAACGCATCGAGATCGAGCCCCGACTGCAACGCTACCCGGTAAAACTGTGCCGTCCACTCCTCGACCGTCGCCGTCCCGAAAAGCATCCCCACCAGCGTCTCTACCTGGGCAATTTCACCGTAGTAATCCCGTGCCTCATCTTTTGACCCGGTCACAAATGCCTGATACGCTTCGGTCGACGTCATCGCCGCAGCGAGCTCCCCGATCCCTCCGAGCTCGTCGATCACATATACCCGCAGCGCTTCGCTCATCACAAAGTGCCAGATATCCACCGCTTCGATCTTAATATTGGCATAATCCGGCTGGGCATCGATACTCTTCCAGTGTTTCCACGGATAACTCTCCACCAACTCTGCCGCCTCAAGCCAGATACACCGCCGCCAGTCGATTCGCTTACCATTTCGGGTGACACCCTTCTCCCATCCGGTCCCGTTGGTCGCATCGTTCAGCTCCTGCTGAAGCCGTAGCATGGTTTCGATTTTGTTCATGACGATCCTTGTTAAATGTGGCATGTATTGTAACGCAGCAACCCAAAATTCATCATGAGGACTCTCCTATCATCTTGACATCTAAGACAAATCCCAGTACAATCCCGTCGTTATAATCCAAAATGATAATTAGTATCATAAATACAAATACCGAAGGAGCGTATATGACTGAAGAACAATTCGAAGAAGGGCAACCCCATCAGGTGAGCAATCGGCTCCAGTTTTTTCCGGTGATGATGTTTGCCATCGTCATGGGATTGAGTGGTTTGGCCATCGCATGGCAGAAAGCAGGTGCGTGGCTTGGGATGCCCCAAAGCATCGGAGAGTATCTCCTCTACCTTGATACGGCCGTATTTGTCGTCATCACCCTGACCTACATCGTCAAACTGATCGTCTACCCCAAAGAGGTGATCGAAGAGTGGAATCATCCGGTACGGATCAACTTTTTCGCCGCCATATCGATATCGCTGTTGATGCTGGCAATTATCTATAAAGAAGAATACAAAAACATTGCCCTCTACTTCTGGTACACGGGAACAGCCATGCATACGTTTCTCACTCTCTACACCATCAGTCGTTGGATCAACCATAATCAGGAAATCAACCACTCCAACCCGGCATGGTTTATCCCTATTGTGGGGAACCTCCTCGTCCCCGTAGGCGGGATCGGGTTTGCTTCGACGCATGTCTTGATGTACTTTTTCAGTGTCGGATTCTTTTTCTGGATTATCCTCTTTGCCGTCCTGCTCAACCGGATCGTCTTTCACCATCAATTGCCGCAGAAATTCATGCCGACACTGTTTATTTTCCTCGCACCTCCGGCCGTAGCGTTCATCGCGTATTTTAAACTCTTCCACCAGATGGATGCGTTTGCGATGACCTTGTTCAACATCGCGGTCTTTTTTACCCTGCTGCTGGTCTTCATGTTCCGCAGTTTCATCGGCTTGAAATTCTTTATCTCCTGGTGGGCATTTGTCTTCCCCGTGGCCGCCATGGCAATTGCCTCGATGGTCATGTACCATGTCACAAAAGATACCAGTATGCTCTATACGTCATACGGAATGCTCACAGCCGCCACCGGCGTAATCCTCGTGGTCTTTCTCTTCACCGCCCGCTGTGCTCTCAAAGGGAAAATCTGCGTGCAGGAGTAGCTTGCAGTAACCCTTCAAATTCCGCTTTCAGCGGAATCACACAACAATCAATTTCACGATCGTCGCCGCCACCACCACCAGAAAGAAAACACGAATAAACCCAACATCCCGGCGATGCACCAGTGTCGATCCGGCATACGCCCCGGCGATCTGCCCTGCCCCCATCACAATCCCCACCGTCCATAACATCAAACCGGCATAGGCAAAGACGGCGAAGGAGACCACGTTGCTCGTAAAATTAAAAAGTTTCGTCTGAGCCGTGGCGTGCTTGAGATCGAGCCCGAGCAATACAATCAATGCCATCGTCCAGAAACTCCCCGTTCCCGGCCCGAAAAATCCGTCGTAAAAACCAATCGAGAGTCCGGCAAGAGCATAAAAGAGACGTGGAGATATTTTCTGCTTGCCTGCTTCGTAACCGAGTTTGGGAGAAAAAGCGGTGTAAAGGAAGATAATAATCAACATGATGACGATGAGGTTTTCGAGGAAATCGGCCGGGAACTGCTGTACCGCCCACGCGCCCAGCGCCGCACCGATCAGCGTAAAAAGCACGCCTTCGACCAATGCAAGCGGCTTGACCAGCCCCAGCCGCGTATAGTTACTCACCGCTGTGAAACTGCCGAAGGTACTCTGAAGCTTGTTGGTTGCCAGTGCCTGATGGGGCGGGATACCTGCCGCAAGCAGTGCTGGCAGTGTAATGATCCCTCCACCTCCGGCAATGCTGTCGACAAACCCTGCCATGCCTCCGGCGAGGAAAAGGAAAGCATAGGTTAGTGTATCCAGTTCCATTCAGTATCCTTGCGATTGTAACTATTTTGTGGGGCCAAGTTGGTCGGCTGAAGCCAACCCTACAGGGGCTAAAGTCCCAGCGCCTTTTTATAAAAGCGTTGCCAAGCAACGCACACCAAAATTCCTAACTTCTAACTTCTAATTTCTAATTTAAAAAGCCATCATCCCCACCGCCACCAGCAATAATCCGGCCATGGCTATGTTGAATGCCCGCACATGCTTTGGATGCGCAAGGAACCGCTTGATCTGCTTGCCGATCAGTGCCCACATGGAGATCGCAACCAGGATACTGAGCATGGAGAGAAATACGGCGATGGCAAGACTCGTCCGATACTGCTCCGGGATCATGTAGACGGTGACCGTCGTCAGCGCTCCTGCCCAGGCCTTTGGATTGACCCATTGGAAAGCTACCGATTGCCAGAAGGTGATCGGTGGCGTACGTTCTTCAGGGAGCATCTCGTCATCGGTGGGTGCGGTAGCAATACGCCAGGCGAGATAGAGAACATAGGCGATGCTGGTATATTTCAACAGCAGAAACGCCGTAGCATACTGATCCATCAACGGACGGAGTACCAATCCAATGAGCAAAAGCATCACCGGGAAGCCCACCAATACCCCAAACAGATGGGGAAGTACCTTTCGATACCCATAGTTGAACCCGATCGTCATGGCGATAATGTTATTCGGACCGGGTGTCAATCCCGCCACGGCAATAAACAGTGAAATCGCCAGCAACCAGTCCCAACCCACGCATTATCCTTTTTTTGGGAGACATTATAGCCGATTCTGAGAAAATTTGACTTTTTTTTGACCGTTTGCTGGTATCATTGCATCCTGCCCGGGGTTGGGAAACGTTACTCCCCAAGTCACTCCCTCCCCAGCCCCGGGTCAGACCCTCTTCTATTCTCCCCAAACTCTTTCAAAACTTTTCTAACGAAGTTACTGTTTTTTTTATTAGATTACAATAGTTATTTGACATTTTTATGACTATTTGTCGGTATCATTACAACCTACCCGGGGCCGACACCCCAACTCCCCAGACATTTCCCCCGTCGGTTTCCGGGGTAGACTTTCCCAGAATTTATTGCATCTACACAGTTCAATTTTTATGTACGATCCTATTTCTCCTTGGGGTTGGAATCCTGACCAGAACAAGGGTATTGTGCCCTCACAACACCAAAATACCAAATATCAGAACAGATCAAATCTTGTCAAAAAATGTATGAAATGGCGATATAAAACAAATGAAAAATCAGGGAGAGTTTACCAGCCCCTGCACTCAGCAAAAGGGGGAGGAGGAAAATGCTTTTGAAAGGATTTCAGAAGCGAGTGCAGGCAACCGATAGGAACATTATGCGCTCAAAAGGTAAATTGAGGGTAAACAGAGGTCAATACCGGATCTCAAATCCATCATAAATGATGTCGTCATCCTCGAGCACTTCGGTAACAATTGCCTCCACTTCGCTGGGCGGGGAGCCTTGATTCAAAATCGCCAGAACGGCATCGACATCTTCTTCCCAGAGGCGGGCGATCACTTCGACCTGACCATCAGGGAGGTTGCGGACATAGCCCTGTACCTGCTGGCGCATAAGCGCTTGAGAGACGAATTTGCGGTAGTAGACATGCTGCACCGTGCCGGTAATGAGAAATCTATAGCTTTCCATACTCTTCCTTCAAATCATTCAAAAAGGTGATAATCCGATCGTGAAAGATCCGCTCTTCCTCATCATCGATACACTCTTTGAAAGTTGCGAACAGCTTCGTGTCGATCTTACGGGTATAGCGAGGGGTATTTTTGACATCGTCAGCGATCCGTTTGATAAGGCTGTCATAAACCAGGTTGTTGTTTTCGGTCACTTTGTCGTAAAACTCATGCACCGCCTCGAGGAGTACTTCGGCACGGTCATGGTCGTCTGGATAAAGGGTATGGGCGACTTCCCGGAGTTTGGCCTCTTCACAGGCATTGATCTTGTCGCCATTTCCAAGGACGAGGAGGGTAAAAAGCCTGGCGCGAAACGCCAGCGAATCGCTGTGGTAAAGGAGCACTTCGCGGAACATGTTGATGAGTTTGTGTTTGAGCGACGTGGACATCGTGCTCCTTTGATCGTCCTGTATCGCCGGAGTGGCGATAGGGTGTTTAGAGTTGCGGGCCGGCTGAGGAGAAATCGAACTCGCTTCCCCGGTCATTATAACGGTCGAAGTTGGCAATAAACATCCCGGCAAGTTTGGCCAGGGTGGCATCGTATTCCTCTTTGTCTTCCCAGGTATTGCGGGGGTTGAGTACGGCATCATCCGCAACCCCATCGAGGTGGTTGGGGATCGCAAGGTTGAAGGTGGGCAGGGTCCCAAATTCGGCATCGTTGATGGAGCCATTCAGGATACCGTTGATGCAGGCGCGGGTATCTTTGATGCTCATCCGTTTGCCCACACCGTAGGGGCCACCCGTCCAGCCGGTGTTGACGAGATAAACGTGGACATCGTGCTCGTCGATTTTTTCTCCGAGGAGTTTAGCATATTCGGTAGGGTGGAGCGGAAGGAACGCTTCGCCGAAGCAGGCTGAGAAGGTCGCTACCGGCTCGGTAATCCCCCGTTCGGTACCGGCGACTTTGGCGGTATACCCGCTGAGGAAGTAGTACATCGCCTGCTCTTTCGTCAGTTTGCTGACCGGGGGAAGGACACCGAAGGCATCCGCCGTGAGAAAGATGATGTTGCTCGGGTGCCCGGCCATGAGCCCTTCTTGATGGTTCTCAATGTGCTCAATGGGGTAGGAGACCCGGGTATTTTCCGTCTTGGAGTCGTCGCTGTAATCGATCACACCGTTGGCGTCGGTCACGACATTCTCCAGCAGGGCATCTTTGCGGATCGCCCCGAAGATCTCGGGTTCACTCTTGGGGTCAAGGTTGATCACTTTGGCGTAGCACCCCCCTTCGAAGTTGAACACACCGTCATCATCCCATCCGTGCTCATCATCCCCGATCAGGGCACGATCAGGATCGGTCGAGAGGGTAGTCTTACCCGTGCCGGAAAGGCCGAAGAAAAGGCACACGTCTCCCGCTTTGCCGACATTGGCTGAGCAGTGCATCGACAGCTTCCCTTCCAACGGCAGCCAGTAGTTCATCATCGAGAAGATCCCTTTTTTCATCTCGCCGCCGTACCAGGTACCGCCGATGACAGAGGTATTTTCTTCGACATTGAAGGCCACATAGACATCGGAATGCAAACCGTGCTTTTCGTAATCTTTATCGACCGTTTTGCAGGCATTATAGACGGTGAAATCGGGCTCAAAATCCTCGAGCTCCTCTTCGGTAGGACGGATAAACATGTTTTTGACGAAGTGTGCCTGCCAGGCCACTTCGGTGACGAAGCGGACTTTGCGGCGGCTGGCGGGGCTGGCACCGGCATAGACATCGGTGATGTAAATGTCCTTGCCCGAGAGTTGGCGGCGACTGAGGTCGAGGAGTTCATCGTACGTGGCTTTGTCGATAGGCTGGTTGACATCCCCCCAGGCAATATGCCCGTTGGAGGGGGGTTGATTGACGAAATACTTGTCTTTGGGGCTGCGACCGGTGAAGATCCCCGTGTCACACATAGCCGAACCGCTGGTGGAGATTTTGCACTCCCCGCGATTGATCTCATGCGCCTGCAGCGCATCGTAGTCGAGGTTGTAATAAATCTCACCGATATCGTTCAGACCCAGTTTGTCCAAGCCCTTGGGGGTTTTACTGCTCATGCATTCCTCTTTATTATGGGGTAGTCGTATGACTATTTGCCGTCGAGATGATCGGCCAGACGCTGAAGCTCAGCACGGTAGGCTGCGGCATCGAAGTTATCGATACGTGCCACACCGTCTTCCACAGCTGCTTCGGCGACGGCAGAAGCGACATAGACCAGAACACGGCGGTCAAACGGTGAAGGGATGATGTACTCATGACCGAAGCTCATGTCGTCACGTCCGTGAGCCTGCTTGACCGATGCCGGCACCTCTTCCTTGGCCAGAGATGCGAGCGCTTTGGCCGCAGCCATTTTCATGTTTTCCGTGATCTTGGTGGCACGCACATCCAACGCTCCCCGGAAGATCTGGGGGAAGCCGAGGACATTGTTGACCTGATTGGGGAAGTCACTGCGTCCGGTACCGATGATGAGATCAGGACGCGCTTCTTTGGCGAGAGGAGGCATGATCTCCGGTGTGGGGTTGGCACAGGCGAAGATGATGGGATTGTGATCGCTCATGGTCTTGACCCACTCGGGATCGATGAGCTCCGGGCCGCTGAGCCCGAGCACCATATCGGCACCTTTGATCGCATCTTCCAAGGTGCGATCGGGGGTCTCGAAGGCAAAGGCCTGCTTATACTTATTGAGATCATCCCGTCCACTGTGAATCACCCCTTTGGAGTCGAGCATGGTGATGTTTTTGACCCCGAGGCGCTTGTACATATTGGAGCAGGCGATGGCCGAAGCTCCGGCACCGATGACGACCACTTTGAGATCGGCGGCTTCTTTGCCGCTCATCTCGAGGACGTTGATCAGACCGGCCGTGGTGATGACGGCCGTTCCGTGCTGGTCATCGTGAAAGACGGGAACATTACAGATCTCTTTGAGGCGCTCTTCTATCTCAAAACAGCGGGGGGCAGAGATGTCTTCAAGGTTGACTCCTCCAAAACTGTCAGCGATACGAGCAACCGTCTCGATGATCTCTTCGGTGTCTTTGGTGTTGAGCTCGATATCTACAGCATCAACGTTGGCAAAGGTTTTGAACAGGACGCCCTTCCCTTCCATGACCGGCTTACCGGCGAGGTGACCGATGTCTCCGAGTCCGAGGACGGCCGTTCCATCTGAGATAACGGCAACGAGGTTCCCTTTGTTGGTATATTCGTAGGCTTTATCGATGTCTTTTTCGATCTCGAGGCACGGATAGGCTACTCCCGGGCTGTACGCCATGGAAAGTTCATGCTCGGTACTGCACGGTTTGGTCAGGAGGGTTCCTGTCTTTCCGTTGGTATCAAACTCGTTCTGTGCTTTGTGGTAGTCCAGGGACTCCTGCTCAAAATTGCTCACATCATCTCCTTTAGATTTGGTTGTTTTGAAATGGTAACGCTATTGTAATCCACCCCACCTCTCAGAATCCTGAATATCTTTACGGTTGGAGTGAATTGCGAGAGAGATGTTACAGAGCTCTTTCACCGTCTCAGGAGATAGGGTACGAAAGAAAACAGATCACACATTGGCACGGGGTAAAACCCAGTCGGGTCGTGCAAAGTGGCAGGTGTAACCATCGGGATAGCGTTGGAGATAGTCCTGGTGTTCCGGCTCTGCTTCCCAGAAGTCACTTGCTTCCGTTACAGCTGTCACCACTCTACCCGGCCACAACCCACTGGCATCCACATCTTTAATCGTTTGCAGGGCTACCTCGTGTTGGGCTTCGGTTGTATAGAAGATCTCCGAGCGGTACGATCGACCCCGGTCGTTACCCTGTCGGCCTGGCGTAGAGGGGTCATGTATCTGAAAGAAAAATGCCAGTAAATCTCTGTAACTTATCTGCGAGGGATCAAAGAGAATCTCAACGGCTTCGGCGTGGTCACCGTGATTGCGATAGGTGGCATGGGGTACGTCACCACCGGTGTAACCGACTCGGGTGCTGACAACACCGGGAAGCTTGCGGATCAGCTCCTCCATCCCCCAGAAACATCCGCCGGCTAAGATGGCTTTTTCAAGTTGCATATCGTTGCTCCTCTGCCAATCCAAAACCAATCATATTTTCATATCCCCATCCTATCACAAAACACCTCAGTACCCATCACCTCAATCCCATCACTGACAAAGCCACTGTCGTTGGAGAGAATCAAATCGGCATGAACTTTTTGTGCCATGACGTACTGGATTGTATCTTCCAGATCGGTAAAGTCCGCATTGCTCCTCATGATACGGGTGCTTTGGGCAATTTCAGTGTTGCCAAACTCGATCACCGTACAAAATGCGTTGACGTACTCTATCGCCCCTATTGCCACTTCTGCCCCCTTTTTGGAAAGGAGATAATATACCGTAGTTATAATATCACAGGAAGTGTACAAGAGAGCAGATTCCTGCTGAAGCAAATACCGAATGCATTTCTTGCTTGCCTCATGAAAGGGTCTACGAACATCGAAGAGATCGACCCAGACATTGACATCGACAAAAATGTGACTATACATCCATATCTGCCTTGATGGACTGAATGGTCTTATCGACAAAAAGTCCTTTCCCGTTTTCTTCGACAAGTTTCAGAAATTTGTCAAACGCCTCTACGCGATCGGCAACCCGCTTGCTCCCATATCGATCCTCGATCATCTCCTCGACCAAAGAGGTCATAGACTGTCCGTTTATTTTGGCCATCTCTTCGAGATGGGAAGCCACTTCTTTTTGGAAAACAAAGTTTTTTCTGACCGTTGCACTCATGGAAACCCTCCTGATACATAATACTTTTTATGTATTGATGATAGCGTATTGTTTCTTATGCAGAAATAAACCTACTTAAAAATCGACAACAACACCCCTGCAGCCACCGCCGATCCGATCACCCCGGCGACGTTGGGACCCATGGCGTGCATGAGGAGGATGTTTCCCGGTTTCTCCTCTGAGCCAACCTTACTCACGACTCGGGCGGCCATCGGCACAGCGGAGACTCCGGCAGCTCCGATGAGGGGGTTGATCGGTTCTTTGGAAAATGCGTTCATCAGCTTGCCCATCAGCACCCCGGCAGCTGTCCCGACCCCGAAAGCCACCAGACCGATGACCATGATCCCCAGCGTCTCAGGGACGAGAAATTTGTCCGCCTGAAGCTTGGAGCCGACGCCCAACCCCAGGAAAATGGTGACGATGTTGATGAGGGAATTCTGCATCTCACCGCTGAGACGATCGACGACGCCCGATTCTTTGGCAAAGTTTCCGAAGGCAAACGCCCCCATCAGCGGAGCAGCATCGGGAAGGATCAACGCAATCATCATCACGACCACCAGTGGGAAGATCAGTTTCTCGAGATGGTGCACTTTCCGGGTAGTGGTCATGACAATCTGACGCTCTTCTTTGGTGGTGAGTGCCCGCATGATCGGAGGCTGGATCACCGGGACGAGTGCCATGTAGGAGTACGCGGCTACAGCAATAGCTCCGAGGAGCTCCGGCGAAAGCGCCGAAGCGATGAAAATCGACGTTGGGCCGTCGGCTCCGCCAATGATACTGATCGAAGCACACTGTTTGAGTGTGTAGTGGAACATATCGGTGTACTGTGAGAGGGCTGCGGCTCCGACAAGGGAACCGAAGATCCCGAACTGCGCCGCCGCACCGAGCAATGCCGTCTTGGGGTGCGACAACAGCGGACCGAAGTCCGTCATGGCTCCGACCCCCATGAAGATCAATAGCGGGAAAAATTCGTTGGCGATCCCCATGTTGTAAATAATCCCGAGCATCCCATGATCCCCGGTCATGTTGGCGATGGGGATGTTGGCCAGCAGGCCGCCGAAAGCGATCGGCAGCAGCAACAACGGCTCAAACCCTTTGGCGATCGCAAGGTAAAAGAGGAGAAAAACAATCACAAACATGATCACCCTCCCCCAACTCTCGTACCAGGCGATGTCCACTTGTTTGCCGCCGATGGTATGCATTTCATGCTTGGGATTTACGATAGCATTCAGCCCTGTCGTTCCGAAAAAATCCCCCATCAGTTGCGGGATGCTTTTGGATTCGAAAGCTTTTTCCGCCAAAGCCGTTTGAGCCGAAGGGACAGTCTCATGAGCTGTCTCCTGTGCCGACACCATGACGCTCAGTGCGATCCAGGATGCCACAAGGGCAAGCAATATCCGTTTCATGATGGTGCTCAGGCGAGGGTCGCGAGGAGCTGACCATCATGGACACTGTCGTTGATAGCGACATCCACGGTGGCAATCGTCCCGGCCTGAGGCGAAGCGATCTCGATCTCCATCTTCATCGCCTCGAGGATCAAAATCGCCTCTCCCTCAGCGACCGCATCGCCGGGTGCCTTGAGGACTTTCCAGACATTGCCCGGGGTTTGGGAGAGGATCTCGAAGCTCCCTTTCTCACCGGACGCCGGAGTGGCCGATGATGGAACGGCCGAAGGTGCGGCCGGTGATGGAGAAGCAGCCGGTGTTTCTGCTCGGGGTGTGACCTGAATCTCACCCTCTCCTTCACTCACTTGTACACTGTAGGTTTTGCCATCCACGACGACGTTGTAGTTCCCTGCCATAGCTTTGTCTCCTGATGTTTGAATCGTTTGAGGTATAGTGGTTTCTTCCTCATGTTTACGTACCATGAGCGGAGATTCGCCCTTGAGGAAAGCGATCCCTTTTTTATCTCCGGCACACGCGATAAAGATATTCTCTTCCGTGGTCTCCAGCCCCTCTTCTTCGAGGCGGGCTTTCCAGTAGGCGATCGATTTTTTGTAATCATTATCGGCAATATCAAGCGGGTTTTCGGTCGTGGGCTCAAGCTTGAGTTTCTTCGCTGCCAGCTCCACAATCTCCGCATCAGGGGCAACCGGCGTACGGCCAAAATACCCCAGTACCATCTTGCCGTACCCTGGTGCGATCTGTTTCCACGGGCCAAACATTACATTGGCATACGCCTGCTGCCAGTAAAACTGGCTCACCGGCGTCACCGAGGTGCCGTAACCACCCCGCTCAACCACTTCCGTCATAGCATGAATCACCTGGTCAAATTTGTCGAGATTTCCTTCATCCCGCATCATCTGGGTATTGGCCGTCAACGCTCCACCGGGCATAGGAGCAAAGGGGATGATCGGATTGACCTGGGTCGCTTCGGGTGGGATGAAATAATCTTTCATGATCGTTTTGAACCGCTCTTCGTACTTGAGGATCTTGTCAAGCTTGAGGTCACTGAGATTAAACTGGCTCCCCTTGGTCGCGTGCAACAGGGTCAGGATGTCCGGCTGACTCGTCCCGCCGCTCACCGGAGCCGCTGCGAGGTCGATCCCGGTCACCCCACCTTCAAGGGCAGCGAGATAGGCCGCGACACTCACCCCGGCCGTCTCATGGGTGTGGAGACGCAATCGCATATTTTCACCCAGCAGCCGACGTGCCATGCTGATCGTCTCGTAGATCTTGTGCGGGCTGGAAGTCCCGCTGGCATCTTTGAATGTCACCCGGTCAAACGGCAAACCGCTGTCGAGAATATCCCGCAGAGTCTTTTCATAAAAGGCCACATCGTGCGCCCCTTTGCATCCAGGCGGAAGATCCATCATCGTGACGACCACCTCATGGTTCATGCCGTGTTTTTTGATCATCTGACCGCTGTACTCGAGGTTACGCACGTCGTTAAGCGCATCGAAGTTGCGCACCGTATTGACGCTGTGCCTGGCGAAGAGTTTGGCAAACAGATCGATCATCTCCCGGCTGCCGGTGTCGAGCATGACAGTGTTGATCCCGCGAGCCAGCACCTGAAGATCGGCCTTGTCTCCCACGATCTGGCGGAAACCGTCCATCATCTCAAACGGATTTTCCTGCAGGTAAAAGAGCGGCGCCTGAAACCGTGCGCCACCTCCAAACTCGAAGTGGTACAAGCCCGCCTCGACCGCCGCCTCAACCGCCGGATAGAAATCTTCCATCAGTACCCGACCTCCGAAGACGGACTGGAAGCCGTCCCGAAAACTCGTGTCCATCACATCGATGTATTTTTTGGCCATGCGTTATCCTTTGGGGTGTGCTTTGCGAAATTCACTGACCGCTGCGATGATCGCCGCTATTCGGGCTTGCTCATCATCGGCGGGAGTGTAGAAAGGAGCGGGGGGGGATTTGGGAGAGAAATACCTAGCGACAAGTGCTGCCTGCCATTTCATCATCTGCACCAGCAGTGCGAGGAAAACAAACACAACGCCCATCCCAAGCACCATAAATTTCAGTCCTTCGGCTACCAGATTGATATCCATTATCCATTCCTTTGAGGTGTGTCAAATTGCACCTCAATTGTAGAATAGTTTTTTCTTGGGCGTGCTTAAAAAGAGAAAATTATCGTCGTCTTTTTCGCTTTTTGTTGTTACTGCTATGTTGCTTTTAGATTTGGCAGTCTTCAGGTGAATCCATGATAGATTCTCTACAACAAAAAAGCAGGAACAAACAAAACCCCCTGCTTAACATCCAGAATATCTCTGTTGATCACACATTTGTCTATCGCTGAAAATTCATTACTGTAGCGCTTCTCAAACTCCATGATTGCTTTGGGTATTTTATGACTGGAGCCCGATTTTACCTCATACAAAGTGGCTACCGATTCTTTGACGCTTATAAAGTCTATCTCTGTTTTGGACTGGGTTCTGTACAGATAGAGTGAAGAGAGAATATCCTGGCTATCCAGCTGATTAAAGACATAGTTTTCATACAACTCTCCGACATCGGTACGGAAAGAGAGGGCATTGAAATTTTTGATCTGCAAGTTTCTAACGCCAACATCTCCAAAAAATATCTTTCCATTTTTACTGATCTCTTTGTTTTTATTTCTAAAAAATGGCTTCAATTCACGGATGATAAATGTCTCTTGGAGTAGATGGATGTATTTTTTGACTGTGGGCAGCGAAAGACCGATTGCCGTAGAAATGCTGGAGAGGTTTATCATGTTTCCTATGTTGATGGAGAGATACTGTATCAACTTATTATAGCCGTCAATGTTCTCAATATTCGCCAAATCTTTGATGTCTTTTTGTATGTAAGAGGAGGCAATAGAGTCCAACTTGGCTATTTTGTCTTCTCTGCTCTCTATCAAGACCACTTCCGGGTATCCGCCATAGATCAGATACTCTTCAAATAGCTCCAAAAATCTCGGCGTTTGACTCCGGATAACAGAAGCCAAGGTACGCTTGTCCCCCTCCCCCCTGAACATCGTTCGCAATCGCAGAAGCTTCTCTTCTTTTTTAAAAAGCAAAAACTCATCAAAATCCAGAGGTTCAATCCTGTAGACTCTTTTTCTGCCGGCCAGCGAGTCTGAAAATTTTGCCTTTATTTGCAGCGAAGAACTCCCCGTAGCAATAATTTTCAACGTCTCGAAATGATCATGGATAAGCTTCAGCATATTGGAGGGGTCATCGAGCAACTGAATCTCATCAAAAACAATCAAAGTTTTCTGTGTGGTGTCTATCGCTTCGAGCTTGAAAATCTGTTCCAGTTTTTGGACTGAAACCGTATTGAAAAGCTCTCGGTACGCTTTGTCTTCAAAATCAAAAAAATAGACATGCTCAAAATGGGACTCTTGGGCGATCAGTCTGGAGAGGGTCGTTTTACCTGCCTGCCGTGTCCCCAGAAGAAATACAATCTCCCTCGAATCCAACTCTCTTAGTATTTTACTCAGGATTTTTCTAACTATCATTTCAGTTTTCCTATGGAATTTTGTAATTATAACATAGGTTTACTTGGAATAGTTTGTCATCCACAGCCCATCAACGCCGTCTTTTCCGCTTTTTATTGTTACTACTATGTTGCTTCTCGGATTGGTAGTTTTTCATCATGTCATCGACATAATTCTGATCGAAGCCAATTTGCCCTCCCATACCAGTCTGGACCTGGCCGACCATGTAGGAGAGCGCCTTCTTGATGAAGGTCGCTTGATCGAGATGCGCCAGCGCTGCGAGTACCCGGTCGATCTCGGGATGGATCGCCGTCTCTTCAAGCGCTTGGAGGACGAAATCAATCGTGCTCCTGTCCACACCCCCCTCCCCGGTCATCGTCTCGAGGCGCATATCCGCACCCACTTCCTTGCGAATCCGCATGAGCTCACGGAACTCTTCGGTACTCACCAGCGTAATCGCCTGACCCGCCTTGCCCGCACGACCGGTACGGCCGATACGGTGAACGTAGCTCTGGGGATCAAATGGGATGTGGAAGTTGATCACATGGGTGACGTCTTTGACATCCAGCCCCCGTGCCGCCACATCGGTGGCGACGAGGATTTTGGTTTCGTTGCGACGGAAGGACTTCACCGTCGCATCCCGGTCGACCTGTTCCATATCGCCGTGCAGACCGGCTGCTTTGAAGCGGTGTGCCTGAAGAAGTTCTGAGACCCGATCGACCTCCCGCTTCATCCGGCAGAAGATCAGGCATTTGTTGTATTTCTCCGTCTCGAGGAGCTTGATGATCGCTTCATCGCGCTGGTTTTCGTTGATGACGTAGTAGCGCTGGTCGATGACGTTGTTGGTCGTCGCCTCTTCCCCGACGACGGAGATGAATTTGGGCTCGAAAAGGATTTGATCCGCCAACTGTTTGATCGGCTCAGGCATCGTCGCGGAAAACAACAGCGTCTGGCGATTCTGCGGGATAAATTCAAAAATCTCCTTGATGTCATCGAGAAAGCCCATGTCAAGCA
>WFSU01000089.1 GCA_015485845.1 Nitratifractor sp.
ATAACTCACCGACTCCATCACTTCATCGATCTTGTGGAAATGCTCATCGCTCCCCCACATGATCCCTGCTTCGGCCAGCATCTGGGATTCTCCCATGACCCCCATCCCGATCGCACGAGTTTTCTGGTTAGTCTTTTTGACTTTGGCCAGAGGGTAGAAGTTGAGGTCAACAACGTTGTCAAGCATTCGGATGGTGGTCGGAACAACCCGGGCAATGTCCTCGGGAGTGTTGATCTTGGAAAGGTTGATCGACGCGAGGTTGCACACGGCGGTGTCGCCGTCAATCTTCTCTTTATCCACCATCCAAATCTCTTTGCCGCCCAGGCTGTCAAGAGCAGTGATTTTCTTGGCGGGTTTGGTCATCCCGTTGTCAACTGTAACCATCTCTTCTTCTTCAAAATACGCCATGGTGCGATCTTCGAAAATTACGCGGGTTTTGTAGTGATTGGGGTTGGTGTTTTGATAAATCTCAGTACAGAGATTTGAGCTACGAATAACGCCGGTGTGGCGATTGGGATTGGCGCGGTTGGCTGCGTCTTTGAAGGTGAGGAACGGGTTGCCGGTCTCGAAGTAATTTCGCAGCACCTCCTTCCACAACGCTTTGGCAGAGATCACCTCTTTGGTGATGTCATCACGTTTCTCATACTCTTCGTAGAGGGATTCGAATTCTTCCCCATAGAGCGTCGTCAACTCTTTGACTTCATATGGGTCAAAAAGCGTCCACATCTCGTCCGCTTCGACCCGCTTCATAAACAGATCGTTGATCCACAGTGCCGGGAAGAGGTCGTGTGCACGGCGGCGCTCCTCTCCGGAGTTTTTCTTGAGATCGAGGAAATCCCGCACATCGATGTGCCACGGTTCGATATAGACAGCGATTGCCCCTTTGCGGGTACCGAGTTGATCGACGGCGATGGCGACATCGTTGGCAATCTTGAGGAACGGCACGATCCCTCCAGCAGCATGTTTGTGGCCATCGATGAACGAGCCCATCCCGCGCACCTGCATCCAGTCCCAGCCAATTCCGCCGCCAAACTTGCTCAGGAGCGCCATTTCACTGTAGGTGTCGAAAATGCCCTCGATGTTGTCCGGTGTTGATCCGATGTAACACGAACTGAGCTGGTGGCGAGGCGTTCGGGCGTTGGAGAGGGTCGGGGTGGCAACCATCACTTCGAACTTACTGATAATGTCGTAGAATTTTTTGGCCCACGTCTGCGAATCAAACTCATTCTGGGCGAGGAACATCGCCACCCCCATGAAGAGGTGCTGCGGCAATTCGATTGGCTCTCCATTTTTGTCCTTGATGAGGTAGCGGTCGTAAAGGGTGCGAATCCCGAGGTAGTTGAATTGCAGGTCGCGCTCAGGCTGGATGTGGTCGTTCAGATCATCCAGATCGTATTTTTCCTTGAGCCCGAGAAGGATACGCCCCTCCTTCTCGCCACGCTCAAAATAATCACGGAGATGGGTATAGCCGGTATGGCCGGAGACTTTGTGATAGAGGTCGTAGAGAAACAAGCGTGCGGCGACAAACGTCCAGTTGGGACGATCAAGGTCGATTTTGTCCACGGCGGTTTTGATGAGGGTTTCCTGGATCTCCGTACTGGTGATCATATCACGGAAGTGCAAGTGGGCATCGACCTCCAGTTCACTCTGGCTAACCCCTTCGAGACCGGAAACAGCATCCGCTGTATACTTTTGGATCTTGGAAACATCCAACGTCTCGACACGTCCATTACGTTTGACTACTCTAATCATCCCTAACCTTTGTCTGGATTCTGATAATACGCTTTGTAAACAGAGAAAATTACTCGAAGTATACGACAAAAATCTATGTAGAATTGTGGGTAATTCTGTCTTTTTTATTGGAATTGATCTGGGTCAATTCTCTCTATGATTGCGTGGGGGATTTTACAGAAAAATCACTTCACTTTTTGTTAAAAATATGCTGGAATTATCCTGAATTTTTTTCGGAAAACCTCCCGATTTCTCAAGACCCATTTTTTGAGAAATTCGAGAGATTTCAGAATCGAAGTGGACTCTATTCCTTGAAAACACGAGCAAAGATTTTATCGACGTTCTTGGTGTAATAGTCATAATTAAACGCTTCACGAATTTGCTCTTCGCTTAGCTTCTCACGCAACTCTTCGTCCGCCAAAAGATACTGGAGGTAGAGGCTCTCACCCTTATCGTTGAGGGTCGGTTTGCCCTGCTGGATCTCTTCCCACACTTTCATCGCATTGCGTTGAACGATCCGATAGGCATCCTCACGGCTCACACCGGCCTTTGGGAGCTCGAGGAGTACGCGTTGAGAGAAGACCAAACCACCGGTAAGATTGAGGTTTTTCATCATATTCTCGGGCATGACCGTGAGGTTGGCGATGACGTTGTTGAACCTGTGGAGCATAAAGTCACTCGTAATGAAGCTGTCCGGCAGCCAGAAGCGCTCAGTCGAACTGTGGGAAATGTCCCGCTCGTGCCAGAGGGCTACGTTTTCCATCGCGGGGTTGGCATAGGCACGGATCATTCGCGCCAGGCCGGTGATATTTTCGGTAAGGATCGGATTGCGCTTGTGGGGCATGGCGGAGGAGCCCTTTTGTCCTTTGGCAAAGAACTCTTCGGCTTCGTACACTTCGGTACGCTGCCAGTGGCGTACCTGCACAGCAAATTTCTCGATGGAACTTGCTAGCAGGGCCAATGCCGTTGCCAAACGAGCATAGCGGTCACGCTGGATCACCTGGTTGCTCACGGGCGCGGGAGCAAGCCCCAGCTCTTCCATAGCGTACTCTTCGAGCTCCAGTGGGGCATGGGCAAAGTTACCCATCGCACCGCTGATCTGACCCACGGCGATCACCTCCATCGTTTGCTCGAGGTTCTCCAGGTGACGACGCATCTCATCGTACCACACAGCCAGTACCAGCCCGAAGGTAATGGGCTCTCCATGGATACCGTGGCTGCGGCCGACCATGAGGGTCATCTTGTGCTCTTCGGCACGCTTCTTGATCGAGGCCATGACCATCTTGACGTCCTCAATGATGATCTCAAGAGAGCGTTTCATCTGAAGCGCCACGGCCGTATCGACCGTATCGGAACTGGTCATCCCGTAGTGAAACCACCGGCTCTCCTCCCCCAGCGTCTCCGAAACCGATGTCGTAAACGCGATCAAGTCATGCCGCGTCACCGCCTCAATCTCATCGATTCGCTCAACACTGAAGCCAGCATTGTCAACGATCTTCTGTGCATCCTCATCAGGGATCAAGCCCAGTCGACTCCACGCTTTGACCACCGCCAGCTCCACATCAAGCCACGCCTGATATTTTGCCTGCATCGTCCAGTTGTCACTCATCTCTTTTCGTGCGTATCGTTCTACCATTTATTTTTTCCTTGTGACCATTATAACCATCCGAAAAACAGCTTTCCCCATCCAATGCGACAAAGGAGCGCCCCACCCGTATAACGGGCGCTTGCGTTCGCGACTGCCAGAGTATTGGATGGGGAAAGCGACTGCACTACGAGACGGCCTAATGAGAATATAGATATTATTCTACAAAAAGAGCGGTTAAGGGGGGGTAAATGCCTTTTGTTATCGAAGATTTTCATGTGGAAGAATCGGTACCGGGATTTGTCTTTCTCATGCGGACATTCGGCCTGAGTCAGGGGGAGGCTCAGCGGGTGATCGACCGGGAACGCCTCCTCATCGACGGCCGCCCCATGACCGATAAATCTGCTCGAATTGAAGGCGAGGTGCAGGTGGTGCA